>NZ_JBVAYV010000006.1:0-145225 GCF_055412805.1 Pseudarthrobacter kochi | reverse complement strand
TCGACGCGGAGTTGGGTCAGGTTCCTGGCCTCTCCCGGTCCTTGGAGGGCCCGGGCGGCGGCCGTGGTCCGGGCCCAGATCCCCGCGGCCGTATCGGCCGGGAGGTACGCGGAGAACCAGGCCATCCCGTCGGAGTCCGGGCGGTACTCGACCCGCCGGTCCGCAGCGCTCTTGGTGTGCCGTGTCTCGATGCTGTCCCGGTGGTGGCGTTCGCGCCAGGTGCGGGCCTTGGCCCGGAACCGGGACGGAACGAGCTCCCCGGCCGGGCAGCCCCGGGCCGGGTCGGGCGCGTCAGGGTCCAGGAAGTGCGCCTCCAGCGCCGCCGTCCCGGCCGGGTCCAGGCTGCTGGTTTCGTCCACCATGACCCTCGCGTGCGCCCACGAAATTCTCCCGGCCGCCAGTGCCGCGAGGGTCAGCGGCAAACCCCGCGTCAGCGCCACGCACTCGGACAGGAAGGCTCCCGCGGTCCGCTCGCTCACGGTCAGGACACAGGCGACCTCCGCCGTCACCGCCATCTCCTGGCACTTAGCGTCATGCGGTGCCGCCGCCGGGGCCGCCATGGCATCGGTGGCCCGCAGATAGGCCGCGCCCAGCCTGACTTTCAACGCCGCAGTCCTGGCCTCCAGCCGGGCGACCTCGGCCAGGCCGTCCAGGCAATCATCCGCCAGCTCCCGCAACGGATCGTCCCCCAACGGACCAGCCTCCCGGCCGACACCGGCCACGGACGGACCACCGCCGTCAGCGCCGGCCCCGGCGACGGGATCCAGCGCCGCAGTCAACACCGCGACAGCCGCCACAGCCGCCCTGCCATCGGCACTCCAGTCCGTGCTTTCCATACACCCAGACTATTGGGAGGCACTGACAAGAAAGGGGGCCGTAGCGGATTTGCGTCGGATACATGATGTCCTGTTCCGCCCGATCCCTCAGTGCTTCACTGGAACGTACGACGGCGGGCACCCCGCCCACAGTCGCCACCGGGGGTCCTCAAGTGCGCAAGGGCGACATCGCCCTAAGCGGCGCCACTTTGGCCTCCACTTTCATCCGGCACAACCTGATCGACGAATTTCGAAGTCTCGTCCATCCCGTCGTTCCGGGGCAGGGCCGGCCGCTGTTCGAGCCCCATGGTGTCCGGATGGACCTCAGGCTCGAGGGGACGCGGACGTTCGGCAACGGCGTGGTCCTGCTCCACTACTCGAACCGCACCTGAAAGACGGACCGGCCCGCGCCCCACCAGCCCGCACCGTCCCGGGCACGGCTGCAGGCTCAGTAGACTTGAACCGTGGCAGATCCAGCGAGTTACCGACCCCAGACGGGTGAGATTCCGACCAATCCGGGCGTGTACCGCTTCCGCGACCCGCACGGCCGGGTCATCTATGTCGGCAAGGCCAAGAACCTCCGGTCCAGGCTGAACTCGTACTTCGCCAACCCGGCAGGGCTGCTGCCCAAAACGTATGCCATGGTCCATACGGCCAGCAGCGTCGAGTGGACCGTGGTCGGCAGCGAGCTCGAGTCGCTGCAGCTCGAATACACCTGGATCAAGGAATTCAAGCCCCGGTTCAATGTGATGTTCCGGGACGACAAAAGCTACCCGTACCTCGCCGTCTCGATGGGGGAGAAGTACCCGCGCGTCCAGGTCCTGCGCGGCGAGCGGCGCAAGGGCACCCGCTACTTCGGCCCCTACACCGCCGGGGCCATCCGGGACACCATGGACACCCTGCTGCGCGTTTTTCCGGTCCGCAGCTGCAGCGCCGGGGTCCTGAAGCGGGCCGAAGCCAGCGGCAGGCCCTGCCTGCTCGGCTACATCGACAAATGCGCGGCACCGTGCGTCGGCCGCATCTCCGCCGAGGACCACCGCGCCCTGGCCGAGGACTTCTGCACGTTCATGGGCGGCGAGGCCAAGCCTTTCGTCACCCGGCTGGAGAAGGACATGGCCGCCGCCGTGGCGGAACTGGACTACGAGCGGGCCGCGCGGATCCGAGACGACATCGTCGCGCTCAAGAAGGTGTTCGAACGGAACGCCGTCGTCCTGGCCGAGGGCACCGATGCCGACGTCTTTGCCCTGCACGAGGATGAGCTCGAGGCCGCCGTGCAGGTCTTCCACGTCCGCGGCGGCCGGATCCGGGGCCAGCGCGGCTGGGTGGTCGAAAAGGTCGAGGACTCCACCACCCCGGACCTCGTCGAGCATCTGCTCCAGCAGGTCTACGGCGAGGAGGCCGGACTGCAGGGCCGGCTGCCCCGCGAGGTCCTCGTCCCGACGGAGCCGAGCAATGCGGCCGAGCTGGCGCAATGGCTCAGCGGTCTGCGCGGGGCAAGGGTCGACATCCGGGTGCCGCAGCGCGGCGACAAGGCCGCACTGCTCTCCACTGTCCGGGACAACGCCGAACATGCCCTCAAGCTGCATAAATCCCGGCGTGCAGGCGACCTGACCATGCGGTCCCAGGCGCTGCAGGAACTGCAGGAGGCCCTCGAGCTACCCGTCGCGCTGATGCGGATCGAATGCTACGACATCTCCCACGTCCAGGGCACCAACGTCGTCGGCTCCATGGTGGTGGTCGAGGACGGCCTGCCGAAGAAGTCCGACTACCGGAAGTTCTCCGTCACCGGCGCCGCCGCGACGGACGACACGGCGGCCATGCATGACGTCCTGACCCGGCGCTTCCGGAACTACCTGCAGGAGACGTCGGTCCAGGCCGACGCCGCCCGGCAGCCGGGCCACCAGGCCATGCTCAACGCCGCGGCGGACGCCGCCGTCGCGCCGTCGTCCTCCATTGCCGTCGCCGACACCACCACCCCGGCGCCGCGGACAAAATTCGCCTACCCGCCCAATCTTGTGGTGGTCGACGGCGGCAAGCCCCAGGTCAACGCGGCCGCCCGCGCCCTGGCCGGGCTGGGCATCGACGATGTGTTCGTCGTCGGGCTCGCCAAACGGCTCGAAGAGGTCTGGCTGCCGGACAGCGACTTCCCGGTGATCCTGCCGAGGGCGTCCGCCGGGCTGTACCTGCTGCAGCGCATCCGCGACGAGGCCCACCGCTTCGCGATCTCCTTCCACCGGCAGAAGCGCGGGAAGGCGATGACCGTCTCCGCGCTCGACGGTGTGCCCGGCCTTGGCGAGTCCAAGCGCAAGGCCCTGCTCGCCCAGTTCGGCTCGGTCAAAAGCATTAAGGCGGCCAGCGCCGAGGAACTCACCGGCGCCAGGGGGATCGGCCCGTCCCTGGCGGAGGCGATCGTCCGGCACTTCACTGACGACGCCGGCTCCGCCACCGTCCCCGCCATCAACATGACCACCGGCGAAATCCTGGAGACTTAGCTAGCACCGGGAAACTTAGCTAGGGTAAGGACTTGGGAATCGGCACGCGCGGTGATTCATCACACCGCGGACGCTTCCTTGCAGAACTAGAGCACAGCAGAATGGGGCTTCACTGATGGCAGAGTCGACGGCAGGATCCGGGACGGAGACGGACGGCATGACGCCGGTCAAACCCGTTGAGGCGGAACTGCTCGTAGTGACCGGCATGTCGGGAGCCGGCCGGAGTACTGCGTCGGACGCACTGGAGGACCACGGCTGGTACGTCGTGGAAAACCTTCCCCCGCAGATGCTCGGCACACTCGCGGAAATCGTGTCCCACGCCCCGGGTTCCATCTCGAAGCTCGCCGTCGTGATGGACGTCCGCAGCAAGGAACTGTTCGCGGACATCCGCACCGCCCTGCGCAACCTGGAAAGCAGTGGCATCGGATTCCGGGTGCTCTTCCTGGACGCGAACGACGACGTCCTGGTCCGCCGGTTCGAGCAGGGCCGGCGCCCCCACCCCCTGCAGGGCGGCGGCAGGATCCTCGACGGCATCGCCGCCGAACGCGAGCTGCTGCACGAACTCCGCACCTCCGCCGACATTGTGCTGGACACCTCCGCGCTGAACGTCCACGGACTCGCCACCGCGATCACCGAACTGTTCAGCGAAACGGGCCCCGTGGCCCTACGACTCAACGTGATGAGCTTCGGGTTCAAATACGGGCTGCCGGTAGACGCCAACTTCGTCGCCGACGCACGGTTCATCCCCAACCCGCACTGGGTGCCGGCACTTCGTCCGCACACCGGGCTGGACAAGGACGTCAGCGACTACGTGCTGGCGGCACAAGGCGTCAGTAACTTCGTGGAACGCTATGTGCTGGCCCTCGAGCCTGTCCTGGACGGCTACCGCCGCGAGAACAAGCACTACGCCACCATTGCCGTGGGCTGCACCGGCGGCAAGCACCGCTCCGTTGCTGTCGCCGTCGAGCTGTCCCGCCGGCTCGCGCAGTACCCGCGCGTCACCGTGACCACCACCCACCGGGACCTGGGCCGCGAATAATGGCGCTGCTCACCGGGCCGTTGCCCCTCGTCCCGGCGGCCAGCGCCGCCTTCGGCAGCCAGCAGGACAAGGGCCCCTCTGTCGTTGCGCTCGGCGGCGGCCACGGCCTCTCCGCCTCGCTGTCCGCGCTGCGCCTGCTCACGTCCGAGCTGACCGCCGTCGTCACGGTAGCGGACGACGGCGGATCCTCGGGGCGGCTGCGCGAGGAGTACGGCGTCCTGCCGCCCGGAGACCTCCGGATGGCCCTCTCCGCGCTCTGTGACGACACCGACTGGGGCCGCACCTGGCGCGACGTGATGCAGCACCGCTTCGCGCCCGGCAAAGGCCGCGGCGGCTCCCTCGACGAGCACGCCATGGGCAACCTGCTGATCGTGACGCTCTGGGAGCTCCTGGGCGACACCGTGGCGGGCCTCAAATGGGCCGGCGCGCTGCTGGGCGCCCGCGGGGAGGTCCTGCCGATGTCCAGCGTCCCGCTGACCATCGAGGGCCAGGTCCGCGTCTCCGCCCCGGACGGCAGCTCGGCGCTGCAGACCTTGACCGGCCAGGCGAAGTGCGCAGTGGCCGGCTCACTGGAACGCGTCCGGCTGCTGCCCGAGGACGCCCCCGCCTGCATCGAGGCGCTCACCGCGATCGAACTGGCCGACTGGGTCATCCTCGGCCCGGGCTCCTGGTACACGTCCGTGCTGCCGCACCTGCTACTGCCGGAGATGCGCGAGGCGCTCTGCAACACGGCCGCCCGCCGGTGCCTCACCATGAACCTCGCCACGGACACCAAAGAAACCCTCGGAATGTCCGCCGCCGACCATCTGCGGGTCCTCCGGGAGTACGCGCCGGACTTCACGATCGACGTCGTCCTGGCCGATCCGGCGTCCGTAACCGACCTCGCCGACTTCGAACAGGCGGCCGGGATGCTCGGCGCCGAGGTGGTGTTGGGTAAAGTGGGGGCGTCGAGCCGCCGGCCGATCCACGACCCGCTGCGTCTGGCAACGGCGTACCACGACATTTTCGGGAACAGGTAGGAAAGGTGCCATGGCACTGACAGCATCAGTCAAGGAAGAACTTTCCCGGCTGGACATCAAGAAGTCCTCGGTCCGCAAGGCTGAAGTGTCCGCCATGCTTCGCTTCGCCGGCGGACTCCACATCATCTCCGGCCGGATCGTGATCGAGGCCGAAGTAGACCTCGCCTCGACCGCGCGGCGGCTCCGTGCCGCCATCGCCGAGGTCTATGGGCACCAGAGCGAAATCATCGTCGTGTCCGGCGGCGGCCTGCGCCGCGGCAGCCGCTACGTCGTCCGGGTGGTGCGCGACGGCGAAGCCCTCGCCCGCCAGACCGGACTGCTGGATACCCGGGGACGGCCGGTCCGCGGGCTGCCGTCCGTGGTGGTAAACGGATCCGCCGCAGATGCCGAGGCGGTCTGGCGCGGCGCCTTCCTGGCCCATGGCTCCCTGACGGAACCCGGACGTTCCTCCGCCATGGAGGTCACCTGCCCCGGTCCCGAGTCAGCCCTGGCCCTCGTCGGCGCTGCCCGCCGGCTCGGCATCCAGGCCAAGGCCCGGGAGGTCAGGGGAGTGGACCGCGTGGTCATCCGCGACGGCGACACGATCGCCGCACTGCTGACCCGGATGGGCGCCCACGATGCGCTGATGGTCTGGGAGGAACGGCGGATGCGCAAGGAAGTCCGTGCCACCGCCAACCGGCTGGCCAACTTCGACGACGCCAACCTGCGGCGGTCGGCGCAGGCTGCCGTCGCCGCCGGGGCCCGCGTGGACCGTGCCCTGGAAATCCTCGGCGACGACGTCCCGGACCACCTCAAATACGCCGGCGAACTGCGTGTCGCGCACAAACAGGCCAGCCTGGATGAGCTCGGGCGTCTAGCGGACCCCGTCATGACCAAGGACGCCATCGCCGGCCGGATCCGCCGCCTCCTGGCGATGGCGGACAAACGCGCCCAGGACCTCGGCATCCCCGGCACGGAAGCCAATGTGACGCCGGAAATGCTGGACGAGTAGCCTCTCCCCAGAAACAACTGCAGAATCGGATCGGGCCTGCGGGAATACCTCAGGGGGACCGGAGGCTATGCCCACTGGATTCCGATCCAGAGACTTCCGGGTGCCAACACATCCGGATGCACAATCCGAGAGTTACCAAACGGACAACCAGTCCACGACATTGGAGGATTTTGTGACCGAGTACGTACTGCCCGAACTGGACTACGACTACGCAGCGTTGGAGCCCCACATCTCCGCGAAGATCATGGAGCTGCACCACAGCAAGCACCACGCCACCTACGTTGCCGGCGCCAACAACGCCCTGGCCCAGCTGGCCGAGGCACGCGACAAGGGCGACTTCGCCAACATCAACCGCCTTTCCAAGGACCTCGCGTTCCACACCGGCGGCCACATCAACCACTCCGTGTTCTGGAAGAACCTCTCCCCGGACGGCGGCGACAAGCCCGAAGGTGAGCTCGCGGCCGCCATCGATGACGCCTTTGGCTCCTTCGATGCCTTCCGCGCCCAGTTCACCGCCGCGGCCCTCGGCCTGCAGGGCTCCGGCTGGGGCTTCCTCGCCTACGAGCCGATCGGCGGCAACCTGGTCATCGAGCAGCTCTACGATCAGCAGGGCAACGTCGCGCTCGGCACCACCCCGCTGCTGATGCTGGACATGTGGGAGCACGCGTTCTACCTGGACTACGTCAATGTCAAGGCCGACTACGTCAAGGCGTTCTGGAACATCGTGAACTGGGCCGACGTCGCCAAGCGCTTTGACGCTGCCCGCAAGAACGCCACCGGCCTCATCACGCTCTAAGTGAGCAGCCGCTTTTCCTGCGTGACGCAGTTCACGCGACTGTAACAAAGTTCACAACTCGTGCCGTTCGGCTCAAATCGTGGACGGTCTGCCCCCACACTTGCGGGGGCAGACCAAGTTAAACGTAAGATGGGTCACGGAAGGCGGTTAGCCTTCAGCAATGTGGCTGGTCGCCCTCCGATCTGGTAATCATCTCTGCCCAATGGCGTGCGGGATCTGTTAGTTGGCTTGAGCGCCTTCTCAACTAGTCGTGCTTGCAAGAGCACCAAGGAGACTGAAAACGTGACCACCCGTATTGGTATCAACGGCTTTGGCCGTATTGGCCGCAACTACTTCCGCGCCGCCCTTGCCCAGGGGGCGGACCTCGAGATCGTGGCCGTGAACGACCTCACCAGCCCGGAAGCACTGGCCCACCTCTTCAAGTACGACTCCGTGGGCGGACGCCTGAAGGAGAGCATCGAGGTCAAGGACGGCAACATCGTCGTCGACGGCAAGACCGTCAAGGTCCTCGCCGAGCGCGATCCGGCCAAGCTGCCCTGGGGCGAGCTCGGCGTTGACATCGTGATCGAGTCCACTGGCTTCTTCACCAAGGCCGCCGACGCGCAGAAGCACATCGATGCCGGCGCCAGGAAGGTCCTGATCTCCGCCCCCGCCAAGGGCGAGGACATCACGATCGTGATGGGCGTCAACGAAGGGCTGTACGACCCCGCCGCGCACCACATCATCTCCAACGCCTCCTGCACCACCAACTGCCTCGGCCCGCTGGTCAAGGTTGTTAACGACGCTTTTGGCATCGAGCACGGCCTGATGACCACCATCCACGCCTACACCGCTGACCAGAACCTGCAGGACGGCCCGCACCGGGACCTCCGCCGTGCGCGTGCCGCCGCCATCAACATGGTCCCCACCTCCACTGGCGCGGCCAAGGCGATCGGCCTGGTCCTCCCGGAACTCAAGGGTAAGCTCGACGGCTACGCCATCCGCGTGCCCGTCCCCACCGGCTCCGCAACGGACCTGACCGTCGTCGTTTCCCGCGAAACCACCGTCGAGGAAGTCAACGCGGTCCTCAAGGCCGCCTCCGAATCCGCAGAGCTCAAGGGCCTGCTGACCTACACCGACGAGCCGATCGTCTCCTCGGACATCGTGGGCGACCCGGCATCCTCGATCTTCGACTCCGGCCTGACCAAGGTGATCGGCAACCAGGTCAAGGTTGTTGCCTGGTATGACAACGAATGGGGCTACTCCAACCGCCTCGTGGACCTCACGGAGCTTGTCGCAGCCAAGCTGGGCTAGGGTAAGACCCATGACATTCCACACCCTCAACGAACTGATCGCTGATGGTGTCCGCGGGCGGTACGTTCTGGTCAGAAGTGACCTGAACGTGCCGCTCGACGGCTCAACAGTGACTGACGACGGCCGCATCAAGGCCTCCCTGCCAGTGCTGGAGAAGCTCACGGACGCCGGTGCCCGCGTGCTGGTCACAGCACACCTCGGCCGCCCCAAGGGCGCGCCCGAGGACAAGTACTCGCTCAAGCCCGCCGCGGCGCGGCTGGCCGAGCTTGCCGCTTTCAAAGTCTCCCTCACGGACGACACCGTCGGGGAGTCCGCCAAGGCATCCGCCGCGGCGCTGCAGGACGGTGAAGCCCTCATCCTCGAAAATGTGCGCTTCGACGCCCGCGAGACGTCCAAGGACGACGCCGAGCGCGGCGCGTTCGCGGACGAACTGGTGGCCCTCACCGGTTCCCACGGTGCCTTCGTGGACGATGCCTTCGGTGCCGTGCACCGCAAGCATGCCAGCGTGTACGACGTCGCCACCCGGCTGCCGTCCTACCAGGGCGACCTGGTCCGCACCGAAGTCGAGGTGCTGCGCAAGCTCACCACCGACACGCAGCGCCCCTATGTCGTGGTCCTCGGCGGTTCCAAGGTCTCGGACAAGCTCGCCGTGATCGAGAACCTCATCGGCAAGGCGGACACCATCCTGGTCGGCGGCGGCATGCTGTTCACCTTCCTCGCCGCCGCGGGCCACAAGGTGGCCGGCAGCCTGCTGGAAGAGGACCAGATCCCTGTTGTGCAGGACTACCTCAATCGGGCGGCGGCCGCCGGGACAGAATTCGTGGTTCCCACGGACGTCGTCGTGGCCAGCAAGTTTGCCGCCGACGCCGGGCATGAAACGGTGCGCGCCGACGCGATTGAAGGCAGCAGCTTCGGCGCCCAGGGCATCGGCCTGGACATCGGACCGGAATCCGCCGCCGCTTTCGCGGAACGGATCAGGGGCGCCAGGACGGTGTTCTGGAACGGACCCATGGGTGTGTTCGAGTTCCCGGCGTTTGCCGCCGGCACAAGAGCCATCGCCCAGGCGTTGACAGAGACGGGCGCATTCACCGTTGTCGGAGGCGGCGACTCCGCTGCCGCCGTCCGGACGCTCGGCTTTGCCGATGACCAGTTCGGGCACATTTCCACCGGCGGAGGCGCCAGCCTGGAGTACCTTGAAGGCAAGGAACTCCCGGGCCTGAGCGTCCTGGACCGCTAGACCCTCCAGCCGGCAGGGCGCCCTGTCCCCGGACGGGGCGCCCTTCCGGCTGTTCCACTGCTACGAACTTTTGGAGACCATGTGACCACGTCAACCAACGGAAAATTCGACCGCACGCCCTTCATTGCAGGCAACTGGAAGATGAACATGGACCACGTCCAGGGCATCACCCTGCTGCAGAAGCTGGCATGGACCCTGTCCGACGCCAAGCACGACTACAGCCGGGTGGAGGTTGCTGTTTTCCCGCCGTTCACTGATCTCCGCGGAGTCCAGACCCTGGTCCAGGGCGATGAACTCAAGGTTGTCTACGGGGGCCAGGATCTCTCTCCGGCCGACTCCGGCGCCTACACCGGCGACATCTCCGGGCAGTTCCTGGCCAAGCTTGGCTGCAGCTACGTCCTGGTCGGCCACAGCGAACGCCGCACCATCCACCACGAGACCGATGAGGAGCTGAACGCCAAGACCAAGGCTGCCTTCCGTCACGGCATCACCCCCGTCCTGTGCGCCGGTGAAGGCCTCGAAATCCGGCACGCCGGAACGCATGTGGACCACACGCTCGCGCAGCTCCGCGCCGGCGTCGCGGGCCTCACGCCCGAGCAGGCCGCCGAGCTCGTCGTCGCCTACGAGCCGGTCTGGGCCATCGGCACCGGCGAAGTTGCCGGTCCCGAGGATGCGCAGGAAATGTGCGCCGCCATCCGGGCCGAACTCGCCACGCTCTTCGGTGCAGACGTCGCCAACAAAACCCGGCTCCTCTACGGCGGTTCCGTCAAGGCCAACAACGCCGCCTCGATCCTCAAGGAACGCGACGTGGACGGATTGCTTGTCGGCGGTGCCAGCCTGGATGCCGCCGAGTTTGCTAATATTGTCAGGTTCGAGAGTCACCTGCTGACGGATTAGTCCGGACACCGTAGTGGCCCCCGCAATCCAAATCTTCTGAAAGGCCGTCGTGGACGTTCTTCATGTCATCCTGCAGGTCCTCCTGGGCATCACCAGCCTTCTGCTGACCTTGCTCATCCTGCTCCACAAGGGCCGCGGTGGCGGCCTGTCCGACATGTTCGGCGGCGGCATGACCTCGGGCCTCAGTTCCTCCGGCGTGGCCGAACGGAACCTGAACCGCTTCACCATCATCCTCGGCGTCACCTGGGGCGCCGTGATCATCGGCCTGGGCCTGATCATGCGGTTCACCGGCGGCGGCGACTCCTAGGACACTGTCCAAAAAACTTCATAAAGGGTCCTGTGGCCCTCCCCGCATCGGGAATTCCGGAACTACACTGTGCCTGATCACATGCATGGCTGATTGCATGCATGGCTGATTGCATGCGCAGTCCGTCCGCCGAGTAGCCAGGAGTTCCCGATGCTGCATTCCGCCTCCGGATTCCGGGGTACCCGCGTAGGAGCCACAGAAGGGGCTTCGCCCCGCCACGAGCCGCTCGACGGCGCCGCGGCCCGGACACCCCGGATCCAAGTGATCTACGGCTGCGCCAAAGGCCACGAGACCCCCTTGGTCTTCGCCCAGCTGCCCGAGGACCAGATCCCCGGCGTCTGGGACTGCCGCCGCTGCGGCGGAACAGCCACCCGGGACGAGGCGCAGTTCGCGCTGGAGGACATCCCGGCGGAAGGCTACAAGAGCCACCTTGAATACGTTAAAGAGCGGCGCTCCAGCCAGGACGCCGAAGACGTGCTGGCCGGAGCACTGGAGAGGCTGCGCGCCCGGCGGGCCTTCCCGGAGGGATAGCACAGGGGGATAGCACAGGGCGATAGCGCAGGGCGATAGCCGCGCGGACTAGCCCTTCCGGACCAGCTGTGCCGGAACCTTGGAGGCCGCGTTTTCGTCGATCAGCCACAGCGTTTCTTTGCGGCCCCGCGGCCCGGCTGCCGGCACCTGCACCGGGTTGGCGCCGGCAAGGGCCAGGCCCACTGCCCCGGCCTTGTCCTCGCCGGCCACAACCATCCAGATTTCCGACGCCGTGTTGATGGCGGGCAGGGTCAGGGAAACCCGCAGCGGCGGCGGCTTGGGGGAATTGCGGACCCCGACCACGGTGAGTTCCTTCTCGCGGATGCCGGCCTGTTCCGGGAAGAGCGACGCAATGTGCGCGTCCGGTCCCACACCGAGGAGGACGATGTCGAAGCGGGGGAGCGCGGACGGTTTCTCCGGCCGGTCATCGGACATGTCCGCGGCGTGTTCAGCGGACGCGGCGTCCGCCAGCCGGCGGGCGTAGTCCGCGGCCGCCTCCTCGGGGCTGCCGAAGTCCCCGGTGGAACCGGGCACATGGATCCGCGCCGGGTCCGCGTTGATGTGCGAGAGCAGTGCCTCGTGGGCCTGGTGGGCGTTGCGTTCGGGATCCCCGGCGCCGACGAAGCGCTCGTCACCCCACCAGAAATTGACCTTGGACCAGTCGACGGCGGGAGCCGCCGGCGACTCGGCCACAGCCTTGAGCGAGCCGATGCCCATCGATCCCCCGGTCAGCACCACCGTCGCCTCGCCGTGCTTGTCCTGGATGTCCACCAGTTTGGTGATCAGGCGTGCCGCGATGGCGGACATCAGGACGGTCGAGTCGGGATGGATGCTTACTCTGGGGTCAGCGCTCACTGGGACGGACACTCCTTAGATTGGTACGTGGCAGTCCAATAGTAATCACTTCACCGAACACTTCGTCCGGGTCGAGACGGCGGAGCTCTTCGGCCAGGCAGTCCTTCAGGCTCCGGCGCGGCAGGGAGATGCGCTGCACCGGCTGGCCCGGCTGGCTCAGTTCCGCCACAGTGAGGCCCGGCCGGAACAGCTGCACGTCGCCGCCGGTGCGGGTGAGCCGCACGCGCCGGATCCCGGTGCCGGCGGGGTCCTCGACAATCGTCACCGGTGCATCCAGTGCAAGCGTCAGCCACGCGGCGAGCAGGATCGTGCTGGGGGAGTCCGAGGCGCCTTCGACGGCGACGGCCGTAACGGGGGAGCCGTCGAGCTGGTCCAGGACTGCGGCCAGCTGGATCCGCCAGTTGGTCAGGCGGGTCCAGGCCAGGTCCGTATCGCCGGCCTTATAGGTGCGGCGGATGTTCTCCAGCGCGCGCTGCGGGTCGGGCTCGTTGGCCGAGTCCGTGATCCTGCGGTGCGCGATCCGGCCAATGGACGTCTCGCAGGCGTTCTTCGGGGCGCCGTGCGGCCACCACGCCACGATCGGCGCATCCGGCAGCAGCAGGGCCGCGACGAGCGATTCGCTTTCCTCCGCGAGTTCGCCGTAGCCGCGGAGCAGGATGACCTCGGACGCACCGGCGTCGCCGCCCACCCGGATCTGCGCGTCAAGGTGGGTCGGTGCCTCGGCTCCGGCGTCGGCGAGGACGATGATCCGGCAGGGATGTTCCCGGCTGGCCTCGTTGGCGGCCTCGATGGCCTCCTCCTCCAGCCCGGACTTGGTGACGACCACGAGGGTCAGCACCCGGCCGAGGGCAATCACACCGCCCTGCTCGCGCAGGGCCATGATCTTCTTGGAGATCTTGGAAGTGGTGGTGTTGGGAAGATCTACGATCATGGCCTTCTCCAGGTTCGTCCGTCACGGGCCAGGAGCTCGTCGGCGGAGGCAGGTCCCCAGCTTCCGGGGGCATAGGGTTCGGGTTGTTCGTCCAGACCCGCCCAGTAGTCCTCGAAGGGATCGAGGATTTTCCAGGACAGCTCGACTTCCGCATGGCGGGGGAAGAGCGGCGGCTCGCCGAGGAGTACGTCGAGGATGAGCCGTTCGTACGCCTCCGGGCTGGACTCGGTGAAGGAGTGTCCGTAGCCGAAGTCCATCGTGACGTCGCGGACTTCCATCTGCGTGCCCGGGACCTTGGACCCGAAGCGGATGGTGGCACCCTCGTCGGGCTGGACCCGGATCACGACGGCGTTCTGGCCGAAGTCGTCCTCGCCGTGGTCCGTGAAGAGCAGGTTCGGTGCGCGTTTGAGCACGACGGCAATCTCGGTCACCCGGCGGCCCAGCCGCTTGCCGGCGCGCAGGTAGAACGGTACCCCGGCCCAGCGCCGGGTGTTGATGTCGACCCGGATCGCGGCGAACGTCTCCGTTGTGGAGTCGGCGGGAATGCCGTCTTCCGCCAGGTAGCCGACGACCTTCTCGCCGCCCTGCCAGCCGCCGGTGAACTGCCCGCGCGCGGAGTGCGAGGATAGGTCCTCGGGGAGCCGGACGGCGGCGAGGACCTTTTCCTTCTCGGCACGCAGGTCATCGGCGTTGAAGGAGATCGGTTCCTCCATCGCGGTCAGCGCCAGGAGCTGGAGCAGGTGGTTCTGGATGACGTCGCGGGCAGCGCCCACGCCGTCGTAATAGCCGGCCCGGCCGCCGGTGCCGATGTCTTCGGCCATGGTGATTTGGACGTGGTCAACATAGTTCGCGTTCCAGAGCGGCTCGAAGAGCTGGTTGGCGAAGCGCAGCGCCAGGATGTTCTGCACCGTCTCCTTGCCCAGGTAGTGGTCGATCCGGAAGACCGCGTCCGGCGGGAAGACCGACTCAACGATGTCGTTGAGCTGGCGTGCCGACTCCAGGTTGTGGCCGAAGGGCTTCTCGATGACGACCCGGCGCCACTTGTCGCCCTCGGCCTGGGCCAGGCCGTGCTTGGACAGCTGCCGGCAGACCAGTTCGAAGGCGTTCGGCGGGATGGAGAGGTAGAACGCGTGGTTGCCGCGCGTCCCGCGCTGCTCGTCGAGTTCGTCAATGGTTTCGCTGAGCCGTTTGAAGGCGTCGTCGTCGTCGAACTCGCCCTGCACGAAGCGGATGCCCTCGGAGAGTTGCGTCCACACTGTTTCGTCGAACGGGGTGCGGGCGTAGGCCTTGACAGCTTCCTTGACCTCGGCCGCGAAGTCCTCGTTATCCCACTCCCGCCGGGCGAAGCCCACCAGGGCGAAGCTCGGCGGCAGCAGCCCGCGGTTGGCCAGGTCGTACACGGCCGGCATGAGTTTCTTGCGGGCGAGGTCCCCCGTGACCCCGAACAGGACCAGCGATGACGGCCCCGCAATACGGTTCAGGCGGCGGTCCCGCGGGTCCCGGAGCGGGTTGCGGCCGGACCTTCCCGAACGCGTCGCGGAGCTGCTGCCGCCATTATGTTTTTCTGGCATGGTTGCTTGGGTGCCTTAGCTTTCGGTGGAGGGGACTGCCTGGCCGGCCAGCGTGGACACAAGGTCCTGCAGCTGGCGGACGCCGGCCGCACGGTCCGTCAAGTGGAGCCGGAGGACCGGGCGGCCATGTTCGGAGAGCACCTGCGCATCGCCGGCGGCCTGGGCCGAGATCAGCTCGCCGAAGGTGAAGGGCCGGTCCGGAATGGCCAGGTCGGTGGCGGCCGCGGCCGTCACCTGCAGGAAGACGCCGATCGCAGGCCCGCCCTTGTGGAACTGCCCGGTGGAATGCAGGAAGCGCGGGCCCCAGCCGAACGTCACGGGACGGCCGCCGACGGCTGCCAACTGGTCCCGGACACCCTCGAGGGGCGCGTAGGCGAGCCGGTCGAAGTAGGCCTGGACACTCAGGTAGCTGTCCGGGCCAAGTTCGCCGAGGAGGGCGCTGACGGCGCCTGCCGCGGTGCTTGCACCGCCCAGCCAGTCCCCGCCGCGGACCTCGATGGCGCCGTCGGTGAAGGCTGCCGGCGTCGGTTCCGGCTGGGCGTCGAGCAGTCCGCGGGCGGCCACCTTGGCGGCCTCGACGTCGGGCTGGTCATAGGGGTTGATCCCGAGGAGGCGGCCCGCCACCGCAGTGGCGAATTCCCAGGTCATCATCTGGGTGGGCAGGCCGCCGGCGATCGCGACCTCGTTGTCGCCGAGTTCGACGTCGGCGTCCGCCGCGACGAGGCGGATCACCAGGACGTCGGGGGCGCCGAGGGTGGCCTCCGGTGAGGAGGGCCCAGCGACGACGGGCAGCACGCCGGTGCCGAGCTTGCCGGTGGATTCGGCGATGAGCTGTTCGGCCCAGTCCGCGAAGCCCTTGATACCCGAGCCGTCCTCGGCGATGACGATCTTGTTGCGCAGCGGGTTGGTGCCGCCCAGCGCGGCGCCGAGGGCGAGGCCGATGTTTTCCTCGCCGTCCTCATTGAGGACCTCGGCGGCCTCTTCAGCTTCGTCCAGGA
Source organism: Pseudarthrobacter kochi (assembly GCF_055412805.1). Taxonomy (NCBI): domain Bacteria; kingdom Bacillati; phylum Actinomycetota; class Actinomycetes; order Micrococcales; family Micrococcaceae; genus Pseudarthrobacter; species Pseudarthrobacter kochi. The sequence continues at coordinate 129,453 of NZ_JBVAYV010000006.1, read as the reverse complement.
AGGCCTGGATGTCCACGCCGGCCAGGCCGCACGGCACCATCCCGAACGCGGTGAGCGCCGAGTAGCGTCCGCCGACGGTGGGGTCCGCATTGAAAACGGCGCGGTAGCCGGCCTCGCGGGAGGCCTTGTCCAGGGGCGAGCCGGGATCGGTGACGATGATGATCCGGCTCTTCGCGTCGAGCCCGGCCTCGGTGAACGCGTGCTCGAAGATCCGGCGCTGGGAATCGGTTTCCAGGGTGGAGCCGGACTTGGAGGACACCACGATCGCAGTTTCGTTCAGCCGGTCCGCGAGTGCGGCGGCGACCTGCTCCGGATCGGTGCTGTCGAGCACGGTCAGCTCGACGCCGGCGGTTCCGGCAATGACCTCGGGGGCCAACGAGGAACCGCCCATGCCGCACAGGACAATCCGGCTGACGCCCTCGGCGCGCAGGGCGTCCCGGAGGGCCAGGATGTCCGCGACGAGCTGCTGGGAGACGGTGGCCGCCTCCACCCAGCCGAGCCGGACGGACGCCTCGGCCTCGGCGTCGGGGCCCCAGAGACTGGCGTCCTTGGCGAAGATCCGGGTGGCCACCTTGTCTGCGAGCAGGGCGGGCAGGTGCTGATCGTGGGCCAGGCGGGCGGCGCCCGTGGCGTCGTAGCTGAGAGTGGTCATGGGCCTATGCGTCCTTCCGTGCAGCGGCGAGGGCGCCCTCGACGTCGGCCAGCAGTTCCTTCCAGCTGGCCACGAACTTGTCGAGGCCTTCGGACTCGAGCACCGTGACAACCTCGTTGTAGGAGATGCCGAGGGCATCGAGCGCGTTCAGGGTGGCGTTGGCGTCGTCATAGCCGCGGCTGATCGTGTTGCCCGTGACGGTGCCGTGGTCGAACGTCGCGTCGAGGGTCTTCTCCGGCATGGTGTTCACGACGCCGGGGGCGACGAGTTCCGTGACGTACAGGGTGTCCGGGTAGGCCGGGTCCTTGACGCCGGTGGAGGCCCACAGCGGACGCTGCGGGAGGGCTCCGGCGTCGGCCAGGAGGGCCCAGCGCTCGGTGGAGAAGAGCTCCTCGTAGACCTGGTAGGCGAGGCGGGCGTTCGCCAGGCCGGCTTTGCCCTTGAGGGCCCGTGCCTCGTCGGTGCCGATCGCGTCGAGGCGCTTGTCGATTTCGGAGTCCACGCGGGAGACGAAGAAGGACGCCACCGAATGGATCCTGGCGAGGTCGTGGCCGTTCTCCTTGGCCTGCTCCAGGCCGCTCTGGAAGGCGTTGATGACGGCGCGGTAGCGCTCCAGCGAGAAGATCAGGGTGACGTTGACGCTGATCCCGGCCGCCACGGTGGCGGTGATGGCTTCCAGGCCCTCGAGGGTGGCGGGGATCTTGATCAGGACGTTGTCCTTGTTGACCTTGGCGTGGAGTTCCTTGGCCTCGGTGATGGTGCCGGCGGTGTCCCAGGCGAGGCGGGGGTCAACCTCGATCGAGACGCGCCCGTCGACACCCTTGGTGGCTGCGGCCACCGGGGCGAAGAGGTCGCAGGCATCGGCGACGTCGGTCGTGGTGATGGCGAAGACAGTCTCCTCGACGCTGGCGCCGGCTGCCGCCTGGGCTGCGATGACGGCGTCGTAGTCGTGGCCGGTGGTGATGGCCGCGTGGAAGATGCTGGGGTTCGTGGTGACACCGACAACGTTCTTCTCTTCGATCAGCGTGCGCAGCGTGCCGGTGTCGAGGCGGCCACGGGACAGGTCATCGAGCCAGATGGAGACGCCGGCGTCGGACAGCTGCTGCGTGGGGGTCGTGTTCATGTGTCACTCCTGAAGTCTGGGGCCGCCGCCGTCAGATGGGCGGCGGCCCGGAAAGCGTGAAGTTGGGGTCAGGCCGTGGGGCCGGCGAGGGATTCCTTGGCTGCGGCGGCAACGGCCTCCGCGGTGATGCCGAACTCCTGGAACAGGCGCTTGTAGTCCGCCGAGGCGCCGAAGTGCTCGAGGCTGATGGAACGGCCTGCGTCGCCGACGAATTCCTTCCAGCCCAGGGCGAGGCCGGCTTCGACGGACACCCGTGCCTTGACGGCGGCCGGGAGCACCGCTTCGCGGTAAGCGGCGTCCTGCTTGTTGAACCACTCCACGCACGGCATGGAAACGACGCGGGTGGGGATGCCCTCGGCCTGAAGTGCTTCGCGGGCGTTCACGGCAAGCTGGACCTCCGAGCCGGTGCCGATCAGGATGACCTGCGCCTCGGCGGTCCGTCCGTTGGCCGACGCTTCGGCCAGGACGTAGCCGCCCTTGGCCACGCCGGCGGTGGAACCAAAGGTGTCACCTTCAGCCTCGGACGTGCCGCGGGCATAGGTGGGGATGTTCTGGCGGGTCAGCACAATGCCGGCCGGGTTCTCGTGGTTCTCGAGCATAACCTTCCAGGCGGCCGCGACCTCGTTGGCGTCGCCCGGGCGGACGACATCCAGGCCCGGGATGGCGCGGAGCGAGGCAAGCTGCTCCACCGGCTGGTGGGTCGGTCCGTCTTCGCCGAGCCCGATCGAGTCGTGCGTCCAGACGTACAGCGACGGGACCCCCATGAGCGCGCCGAGGCGGATTGCCGGGCGCTGGTAGTCGCTGAAGATCAGGAAGGTGCCGGAGAAGGCGCGGGTGCGGCCGTGCAGGCTGATGCCGTTGACGATCGACGCGGCGGCGTGTTCGCGGATGCCGAAGTGCAGCACGCGGCCGTAGGGGTTGCCCTTCCAGGCCGCCGTGGAGCGGGAGGCCGGGATGAACGACGGCGAACCCTCGATCGTGGTGTTGTTGGACTCGGCGAGGTCGGCCGAACCGCCCCACAGCTCCGGCATCACCGGGCCGATCGCGTTCAGGACCTTGCCGGAGGCAGCGCGGGTCGAAACGTCCTTGCCGGCCTCGAACACCGGAAGTGCGGCGTCGAGCTCGGCCGGCAGCTTGCGGGCTTCGACGCGTTCGAGCAGGGCCGCGGCCTCCGGATTCCCGGACTGCCAAGCCTCGAAGGATGCCTGCCATTGTGTGCGGGCGGCGGCGCCGCGGTCCACAGCCTCACGGGCGTGGGCCAGGACGTCGTCGTCGACCTGGAAGGAGCGCTCCGGGTCGAACCCGAGGACCTTCTTCAGTGCGGCGACTTCCTCGGCGCCGAGGGCGGAGCCGTGGATCTTCCCGGTGTTCATCTTCTTGGGGGCCGGGTAGCCGATGATCGTGCGCAGCGAGATGATCGAGGGCTTGCCCGTCTCGGCCTTGGCGGCGAGGAGCGCGGCGTGGAGTTCCTGGACGTCCTCCTTGTATTCGCCGGTGCGGGTCCAGTCGACGCGCTGGGTGTGCCAGCCGTAGGCTTCGTACCGCTTCAGGACATCCTCGGTGAAGGCGATGTCGGTGTCGTCCTCGATCGAGATGTGGTTCTCGTCGTAGATCACTACGAGGTTGCCGAGCTCCTGGTGCCCGGCGAGCGAGGAGGCCTCGGACGTCACGCCCTCCTGGAGGTCGCCGTCGGAGGCGATGACCCAGATGGTGTGGTCGAACGGGCTGGTGCCGGGGGCGGCGTCGGCGTCGAACAGGCCGCGTTGGCGGCGCTGGGAGTAGGCGAAACCGACAGCCGAGGCCAGGCCCTGGCCCAGCGGGCCGGTGGTGATCTCCACGCCGGCGGTGTGCTTGTACTCCGGGTGGCCCGGGGTCAGAGAACCCCAGGTGCGCAGCGCCTCAAGGTCCTTCAGTTCCAGGCCGTAGCCGGAGAGGAAGAGCTGGATGTACAGCGTCAGGGAGGTGTGGCCGGGCGAGAGGACAAAACGGTCGCGCCCCAGCCAGTCAGGGTTCTTCGGGTCGTGCCGCATCAGCTTCTGGAAGAGAAGGTAAGCGGCCGGAGCCAGGCTCATGGCGGTGCCGGGATGGCCGTTACCGACCTTCTCCACAGCGTCGGCGGCAAGGACACGGATGGTGTCCACGGCGCGCTGGTCCAAGCTGGTCCATGACAGTTCTTGCTCTTCCAAATGTGGCACGAAAACCGGGCCCCTCTCTGTGCTGACGGCGGGTGGTATGGTCAGTCCCGCCCGGGGCACAGTTCGGTGCCCGCTGCGGTACGTACCAGCCGTTCACCATCGAAACGTTGATCTATCATTCAGCCGCGCGTGCGAAGGAACATCTGCGGAAACTGCGGACAGACACTTCAAACTTTGGGACGGCCCTTTTGGCCGTGCCGGTGCGCGCTGATCTGCAGACAGCTTAGCCCCATTCCACTGGGCGGGCGCTGTATATCTCACCAAATGGACCGGATTTTCGCTTATATGAATCACCGGCGTCCGCGGCGGCTGTGAGCCCGCGTTAATCTGTTCGAATCACGGGGGACCGACGGCGGCATGCACCGGACCCGCCCGCCTGTGCCTGCACGGTATGATGGGTGGTGGCTACCAACGGGGGCGGGACACGCCTGTGCGCTGCGCGTGACCCCTCCGATATGCAACCCGCGTTGGGTCAGAAGCCGGAATGAACAGCCAGACAGAACAGAGTGACTGCCACCGTGAGCACAACAGATACGCCGCTGAACGCCCCTCCCCTCCGCGGAAGAGTCGGCTTCGCCCGCAAAGCCAAGGCCTATCTGGCGCTTACCAAACCCCGCGTCATCGAACTCCTGCTGGTCAGCACCCTGCCGACCATGATCTATGCGGAACGCGGCTTCCCGTCGATCGGCCTCATCGTGGCAACCCTCGTGGGCGGCGCCTTTGCCGCCGGCAGCGCAGGCTCCTTCAACTGCTATCTCGACCGCGACATCGACAAGCTCATGCAACGCACCGAGAACCGGCCCCTCGTCACGGGTGAGGTCACCCCGCGCGAGGCCCTGGTCTTCTCCTGGCTCCTCGGCGCGGCAGCGATCGCGATCCTCTGGTTCGGGGCCAACCCGCTCGCAGCCTGGCTGGGCGTGGGCGCAATTGTCTTCTACGTGGTCATCTACACGATGATCCTCAAGCGCCGCACGGCCCAGAACATCGTCTGGGGCGGGGCCGCCGGCTGCTTCCCCGTGCTGATTGCGTGGGCCGCCGTCACCAACACGGTGGAGTGGCCCGCCGTCGTGCTCTTTATGGTCATCTTCCTGTGGACCCCGCCGCACTACTGGCCGCTGTCCATGCGCTACGGCGAGGACTACCGCAACGCCAATGTCCCGATGCTCGGCGCGATCGCCGGGGCCAAGGTGGTCTCGGTCCAGGTGGTCCTCTACGCGTGGGCCATGGTGGTGTGCTCGCTGCTGCTGGTGCCGGCCGGCGGGGCCGGCTGGGTCTACACCGTCACCGCGGTGCTCGCCGGAGCGTGGTTCCTCTACGAATCCCACGCGCTGTACAGCCGGGCGCAGGCCGGCGACGTGTCCAACAAGGGCGCCATGAAAGTCTTCCACGGCTCCATCAGCTACCTGACCCTGCTCTTCATCGCCCTCGCCGTCGATCCGTTCGTCGGCTCGGCCATCATGGGCGGCTAGTTACATACCCCCCACTGCACTCCGCAACAACAACGCGGGGTCACCTGCCGCCCCTTCCGGTGCTCCGGATAGGCGCCAGGTGACCCCGCGTTGTTTGTTCGGGCCCTACTTCGACCCTGTCTTCAACCCCGCTACTTGACCGGGCTGCTGCGGGCGAGGTCTGCGGCATTGGTGGCCGCGCTCATCAGCAAGGCTGAGCCGAGCATGTGCGCGGCGACCAGGAGCGCCGGGATACCGTTGTAATACTGCGTGAAACCGATGACGGCCTGCAGCACGGTGACGCCCAGGAGCAGAAAGACGGCGGTGCGGAACGGGCCGGGAACCCGGTCACGGAGGACAAGGTACAGCGCGAACAGCGCCCCGGCGGTCACCAGGTAGGCCGGAACGGCGTGGATGTGCGAGAACAGGTCCCAGTCCAGGTCGTTACGCGGGGCGTCGGCGTCGCCCGCGTGCGGGCCCGCACCCGTCACCACCACACCGAGGCAGACTGCCACGGCGGAAAACAGCGCGACGGCGGTCATGAGCAGACGTGCGATGACCGGCAGGGCCGCCAGTTCAGCCGTCCGGAACCTCCCTGTCCGCCCGTAAGCGCGGTTGACCAGCAGCGTGGCCACGACCACGAGGGCCATCGAAACCAGGAAGTGCAGCCCCACCACCCAGGGGTTCAGCTGGGTCAGCACGGTGATGCCGCCGATGACGGCCTGCGCCGGGATGCTGGCGAGCAGGCCCAGGGCCAGCAGGAAGAGGTCGCGGCGTTCCTTGCGGAGATTCCACAGATACACCAGCATCGCGACGGCGACCGCCGCCAGCGCGAAGGTGAGGAGCCGGTTGCCGAATTCGATGATGCCGTGGATCCCCATTTCCGGGGTGTTCACGAGCGATGAATCCGTGCAGCGCGGCCACGTCGGGCAGCCCAGGCCCGAGGCGGTGAGGCGGACGGCGCCGCCGGTCACGATCAGGAGGGTCTGGCCGACCAGGGAGAGCACCGCCAGCCGCTGGACCGTCTTGTTGACGGTGACGGGCAGCCAGGCGATGTTCCGGGAAGCGGTCCGGGGAGGGCGGGAAGCCGTGCTCACAGTTTTCTCAATTCCATTTGAACCAACGGGTTGCTGCGCCGCCGGCGATGGCCGTCCAGAGCAGCAGGACAAGTACCGGGACGGGGTTGACGCTGCCGGACAGGAACGCTTCCCTCAGCGACTGTCCCAGGGCGCCGGAGGGGAGGTAGTGCACGATCGCCTGCAGCAGGGCGGGAAGCCGTTCAGCCGGGATCACGATCCCGCCGAGGGCACCCAGCAGGATCCAGAGCAGGTTGGTGATGGCCAGGGTCGCTTCCGGCCGCACGGTCCCCGCGACGAGCAGGCCCAGTGCGGTAAACGCCGCGGCGCCGAGCACCAGAACGGCCAGTCCGGGGACCCAGCCGAGCGGATTCGGCTGCCAGCCCAGCATCAGGGCAACAGCCGTGACCACCAGGACCTGCAGGGCGAGGACCGCGAGGACGGCAAGGACCTTTCCGGCGATCAGCCCGGTGCGGCCCAGGGGAGTGGTGGACAGGAAACGCAGGACCCCATAGCGGCGGTCAAACCCGGTGGAGATGCCCTGGCCGGTGAAGGCCGTGGACATGGCACACAGTGCGAGAATGCCCGGCACGGCAACATTGATCCGGCCCGCGCCGAAACCGTCCAGGAGGGGGGTGACCGTGAGGCCCACCATGGCCAGCAGCGGCAGCACGATCGCCAGGATCAGCTGTTCGCCGTTCCGGAGCATGGTGATGGTCTCGTACTTGCCCTGCAGCACAATGCGGCGCAGCAGCGGCGCCGGGGGGCTCCCGAGGGGGCGGGCCGGCGGGGCGCTGCCCAGCGGCGCGCTCCCCAGTGCGGCACTGTCGCGGGTCATCGGATTTCCCTTCCGGAGATGTCGAGGAAGACGTCCTCAAGGCTGCGGGCCTCAAGGCTCAGCGAGCGGGGCATGATGCCCCGGGCTGCCCACCAGGCGGTGATCGCCGCGAGGTCGGCCGCGGTGAGCGCCCCGGTGGCGGCGTAGCTGCCGGCCCGCGCTTCGGTGATGTTGACGCCGTCAGGCAGTACCCCGGTGAAATCCAGCCCGGGGTCGGTCTCGAACAGCAGGGTGCGGATGTGCTGCTCTCCGGCGTCCGGTGGCAGGGGGTGCTGCAGGAGCTGCGCGACGGTGCCCTCGGCGACATTGCGGCCGGCGTCGATGATGTAGACGTAGTCCGCGAGGCGCTGGGCGTCATCCATGAGGTGGGTGGTGAGGATGATCCCCATCCCGCGGTTCCGGAGTTCGGAAATGAGCTCGAACACGAGTTGGCGCGACTGCGGGTCCAGGCCGGCGCTGGGCTCGTCCAGGAACAGCACCTCGGGGTTGCCCACGAGCGCGGCCGCAAGCGCGAGCCGCTGTTTCTGCCCGCCGGAGAGCCGCCGGACCGAGGTCCTGCTGAAAGAGTCGATGCCGAGGCGTTCAATGAGTTCGTCAACCGGCCACGGGTCCTGGTACATGCCGGCAATATGCTTGAGCAGGGGGATGGGACGGGCCGACGGCGGCAGTCCGCCGTCCTGGAGCATCACCCCGACGCGGGCGCGCAGTCCTGCCCCCGCAGTGTCCGGGTCTTCGCCCAGGAGGCTGATGCTGCCGTGGGTGCGTTTCTGCAGTCCCTGGGCGCATTCGATGGTGGTGGTTTTGCCCGCGCCGTTGGCCCCCAGCAGGGCCGTGACCTGACCACGTTCGGCAACGAGGGAAAGCCCGCTGACCACCCGCAGCATTTTGCCGTCGAGGGTGGGCAGTGGACCAACATCCTTGACTAGCCCGCTGATGGACAGGACGGGGGATTCGGGGGATCGCACCACAGCATTCTACGGGATGTAGTACGTCCCGTTCCGGCCCGTCGCCGCCTCCGGGCCGCAGGCTGCACGTTGGGGGGGGCGTGGACGCGGCCTGAGGATAGTCATGCCTTACTGGATCAGGGGACTAAATTACGACATGATTGTGTTGTGTATTCCATGAGCCCCTCTCCTTCTGTCGCCCTCGCCGGCGGCCGCCCGCGCACGGCCCCAGCCGTTGCGTCCGGGCCGGTGGGTTCCGTGGCCGCCCAAGCAGTAGCCGCCTTCCCGGCGGTCGACGCCGAGGACCGCACCCGGGACCGCGTGCTGAACGCAGTCCTGGAACATGGCCCCATCAGTGCCTCGGAACTCGGCGACATGCTTGGTTTCACACCTGCCGCGGTCCGGCGGCACCTGGACCACCTCTCCCGCGATGGCGTGATCGAGGTGAAGCGGGCAGCCCGTGCCGGTGCCGGTGCCGGTCGTCCCGCACGCCGCTATGTCCTCAGCTCCCAGGGCCAGTCCACGCTCGGCAACGATTATCTGGACATCGCCACCCTGGCGCTGCAGCGCCTGGGCGAAATGGCCGGCCCCGACGCCGTGCGGCAGTTCGCCGTCGAGCGCTTCGGCGACATGGAACGCCGCTACGCCCCGGAGATCGACGCCGCCGGCCCGGATATCACCGCCCGGGCACAGGCGCTCTCAGAGGCGCTGAGCCGCGACGGGTTCGTGGCCTCCACGGCATCCATCGAGGCCAAGGCACCCCTGCCGGCTGCGCTCTCCAGCGTCCAGCTCTGCCAGGGACACTGCCCCATCCAGCAGCTGGCCGCGCAGTTCCCTGTGTTCTGCGACGTGGAGACCGACGTGTTCTCCCGGCTGGTCGGCGTCGACGTCCGCCGGTTGTCCACGCTGGCACGCGGCGGCCACGTCTGCACCACCCACATACCTACAGGCCGTCCGGCGGCCAGGGGGCCTCACAGCCCCGCAACGACCCCGGGCAACCTGGACGAAGAATCCAACCATCTGCAAGAAAGGCCGTGATGACGGACCAACTATCAGAGAAGAAGGTTGCTGAATCCACTGTGATTTCGGAGATCCTGGAAAAGAATCCCGAGCTCCACGGAATCGGAACCTATGAGTACGGCTGGTCCGACAAGAATGACGTCGGGGCCAACGCCCGCCGCGGCATCAACGAGGACGTCGTCCGCGACATTTCGGCGAAGAAGAACGAGCCGGAGTGGATGCTGGACCTGCGCCTGAAGGGTCTGAAGTACTTCGACCGCAAGCCGATGCCGACCTGGGGCGCTGACCTCTCCGGCATCGACTTCGACAACATCAAGTACTTCGTGCGGTCCACGGAGAAGCAGGCCAACACCTGGGAAGACCTCCCCGAGGACATCCGGAACACCTACGAGAAGCTGGGCATCCCGGAAGCCGAGCGCAGCCGCCTCGTTTCCGGTGTCGCAGCCCAGTACGAGTCCGAGGTGGTCTACCACCAGATCCGCGAGGACCTGGAACAGCAGGGCGTCATCTTCCTGGACACCGACACCGCGCTGCGCGAGCACCCGGAGATCTTCAAGGAGTACTTCGGCACCATCATCCCGGTGGGCGACAACAAGTTTGCTTCGCTGAACACGTCCGTCTGGTCCGGCGGTTCCTTCGTATACGTGCCCAAGGGCGTCCACGTGGACATTCCCCTGCAGGCCTACTTCCGCATCAACACGGAAAACATGGGCCAGTTCGAGCGCACGCTCATCATCGCGGACGAGGACTCCTACGTCCACTACATCGAAGGCTGCACCGCGCCGATCTACACCTCGGACTCGCTGCACTCCGCCGTCGTGGAAATCATCGTGAAGAAGGGCGCCCGCGTCCGCTACACGACCATCCAGAACTGGTCCACCAACGTGTACAACCTGGTCACCAAGCGCGCCATCTGCGAAGAAAACGCGACGATGGAGTGGATCGATGGGAACATCGGCTCCAAGGTCACCATGAAGTACCCGGCCGTCTACCTCGTCGGCGAGGGCGCCAAGGGCGAGACCCTGTCCATCGCGTTTGCCGGCGAAGGCCAGCACCAGGACACCGGCTCCAAGATGGTCCACATCGCGCCGAACACCAAGAGCTCGATCGTGTCCAAGTCCGTGGCCCGCGGCGGCGGCCGTGCCGCCTACCGCGGCCTCGTCCAGGTCCGCGAAGGCGCCAAGCACTCGGCCAACACGGTCCGCTGTGACGCGCTCCTGGTGGACACCATCAGCCGTTCGGACACCTACCCGTACATCGACATCCGCGAGGACGACGTGACCATGGGGCATGAGGCCACGGTTTCGCGTGTCAGCGAAGAACAGCTGTTCTACCTGATGTCCCGCGGCATGCGCGAAGACGAGGCCATGGCGATGATCGTCCGCGGCTTCATCGAGCCGATTGCCCGTGAGTTGCCGATGGAATACGCCCTCGAGCTGAACCGCCTGATTGAACTGCAGATGGAAGGATCGGTCGGTTAATGACTGACATCACTACTGAAAAGGCCCGCATTGGCGCGCCCTCAGCCCAGCCGTTCATCAACGGTTTCACTGAAGAAGGCGAAAGCCTGTCACCGCTGAACTCCGCGGAGTCCAAGTCACCGCTGGCCGGCGAGGCCGTCAAGCGACACTCGCACGGCGGCGGCGTCGGCATTCCGGACAGCTCACGCGCCGGGCGCCTGACCTCCTACAAACTGGCGGACTTCAAGCCGTTGACCGGCATGGAGGAGGACTGGCGGTTCACCCCGCTCAAGCGCCTCCGCGGCCTGCATACCGCTGTCCTCAACGGTGCCGCGCCGTCCGTCAGCGTCACCGCCCCGGACAGCGTCATCGTCGAGACCGTCGGCCGTGACGACCGCCGGATCGGCTCCGCCGCGATCCCCGAGGACCGCGTCTCGGCGAATGCCTGGGAGAACTTCACCGAAGCCACCATCATCACGGTTCCGGCTGAAGTCCAGGTGGACGGCGAGGTCAGCGTCCTGCTGACCGGCCAGGGTACCGAGGCGTCCGCGCAGCACGTTGTGATCGTCGCGGAAAAGTTCTCCAAGGCCGTCGTGGTCCTGGACCACCAGGGCACCGCCGTCGTCTCGGAGAACATCGAGATCCTCGTCGAGGACGGCGCACAGCTCACCGTCATCTCGCTCCAGGAATGGAACGACGACGCCGTGCACGCCTCCTCCCAGCAGGCGAAGCTTGGCCGCGACGCCAAGTTCAAGCACATCGTCGTCAGCCTTGGCGGGGACCTGGTGCGCGTGACGCCGTCGGCCCGCTTCACCGCCCCCGGCGCTGAAGTGGAACTGTTCGGCCTGTACTTCGCCGACGCCGGCCAGCACCTGGAACAGCGGCTCTTCGTGGACCACGCCGTCCCCAACTGCAAGTCCAACGTGCTCTACAAGGGCGCCCTGCAGGGCCGCAACGCGCACACCGTGTGGGTAGGTGACGTCCTGATCCGCAAGGAGGCCGAGGGCACCGACACCTACGAGGCCAACCGCAACCTGGTCCTCACCGACGGCGCCCGCGCCGACTCCGTGCCGAACCTTGAGATCGAGACCGGCCTGATCGCCGGCGCCGGCCACGCCAGCGCCACCGGACGGTTCGATGACCAGCACCTGTTCTACCTGATGGCCCGCGGCATTCCGGAAGAGGTGGCCCGCCGTCTGGTGGTCCGTGGCTTCCTGAACGAGATCATCCAGCAGATCAAGGTTCCGGCCATTGAGGAGCGCCTCACGGACGCCGTCGAGCGCGAACTCGCGGCAACGAACCACTAGTGCGAAGCAATGGAGAACGCAGCACTGGAGAACAGAACACGGAAACATCAATGACTGAACAGCCAAGAGGCGAGCTCGTCTGCAACGCCAGTGAGATCCAACTCAAGCAGGCGCTGCGGATCCTGGTCGACGACTATCCCGTCGCGATCGTGAAGGATTCGATGGGGGAGATCCACGCCATCGGTGACACCTGCTCCCACGCTGACATCTCCCTCTCGGAGGGCGAGGTGGAAGGCTGCAGGATCGAGTGCTGGGGCCACGGCTCCCAGTTCGACCTGCGCAGCGGTGAGCCGCTCCAGCTGCCGGCCTATGATCCTGTTCCTGTCTTTGCTGTCACCGTCCTGGACGACGAGGTCTACGTGGACTTCACCAACGTCCTGAACGGCGCCGAGGCCCCGAACTTCAGCTAGCTGCCCGCAGCCGGCACCCCGCACCACAGAATATATCGACAAGAATTCGACAAGAAACCGCATAGTGCCGGAGGGCACCGTGCAGAGGAGAACAAGGCACATGTCTACTCTTGAGATCAAGGACCTGCACGTCAGCATTGACACCGAGCAGGGCACGAAGGAAATCCTGAAGGGCGTCAGCCTGACCATCCGCACGGGCGAGACCCACGCGATCATGGGCCCGAACGGTTCCGGCAAGTCCACCCTGGCGTCCACCATCGCCGGGCACCCGCGCTACAACGTCACCTCCGGCACTATCACGCTGGACGGCGAGGACGTCCTCGCGATGACCGTCGACGAGCGCGCCCGCGCCGGCCTGTTCCTGGCCATGCAGTACCCGGTCGAGGTTCCCGGCGTCAGCATGACGAACTTCCTGCGGACCGCCAAGACGGCCATCGACGGCGAAGCACCCAAGCTGCGCACCTGGACCAAGGACGTCAAGGCTGCCATGGCGCAGCTGCGCATCGACGCCGACTTCACCCAGCGCAACGTCAACGAGGGTTTCTCCGGCGGCGAGAAGAAGCGCGTTGAGATCCTCCAGCTGGAACTCTTCAAGCCGAAGTTCGCCATCCTGGACGAGACCGACTCCGGCCTCGACGTCGACGCACTCAAGGTTGTCTCGGAGGGCGTCAACCGCGCCCACGCCGAAGGCAAAATGGGCACCCTGCTCATCACGCACTACACCCGGATCCTGCGCTACATCAAGCCGGAATTCGTGCACGTCTTTGTTGACGGCCAGGTTGTGGAAGAGGGCGGCCCGGAGCTCGCCGACCGCCTCGAAGAAGAAGGCTACGACCGCTACGCCACCGGCGCAGGGGCAGCCACCATCGCTGCCGCTTCCGCTGCAGCACAGGCCTAGTGAGGACATAATGACCGAACTCAATGTGGCCCGCACGGGCCTCGAGGATGTCGAAGAGGCACTCAAGGATGTGATCGACCCCGAACTGGGCGTGAACATCGTTGACCTGGGCCTGCTGTACGGCCTGAAGTACTCGGACGACGACGGCGCCCTGCTGATCGACATGACGCTCACCACCGCTGCCTGCCCGCTCACCGACGTGATCGAGGAGCAGGTCGGCAAGGCCCTGGACGGGGTCGTCGACGAATGGCGCCTCAACTGGGTGTGGATGCCGCCGTGGGGTCCGGAACGGATCACCGAAGACGGCCGCGACCAGATGCGCGCCCTCGGCTTCAACATCTAAGACCGCACCGCCGCCCCGGACGGCAATATACGACGACGGCGGGTCCACCTCCCAAGGTGGGCCCGCCGTCGTCGTTCCATCGATTGCTCCGTAACGGCCCTTTAGGAACCCCTAAACGGCCGTTACGGAGCAGCGGATGAGGTTAGGGGGCTACGGGGTGGCGACGCCGAATGTGTCGCACTGGTTGATGTCCCCGGTCTTGTAGCCCTGGTAGAACCATTTCTGGCGCTGGGCGCTGGAACCGTGGGTCCAGGCCTCCGGGGACACCCTGCCGGTCGCGGCTTTCTGGATCCGGTCATCGCCCACGGCCGAGGCGGCGGAGAGGGCATCCTGCAGGTCCTGTTCCTTCAGCGGCTCAAGGAACGGGACCCCGGTGCTGGGATCCTGCTGGGTCGTGGCGTAGCGGACCCACAGGCCGGCGTAGCAGTCAGCCTGCAGTTCCACCCGGACCGCCCCGGATTCGGGCCCCTGGGGGTCCTGCTGGGCGCGGTCCAGGTTCCCGAGGACGTTCTGGATATGGTGGCCGAACTCGTGGGCCACCACGTACTCCTGCGCCAGCGGCCCGCCGGAGGAGCCGAACCGGTCCACAAGTTCCTGGAAGAACCCCGGGTCAAAGTACGCGGTGGTGTCCGCGGGGCAGTAGAACGGTCCCACGTCCGACGTCGCCGCGCCGCAGCCGGTGTTGGTGGCCGCATCGAAAATCACCGTCTTCGGCTGTGGATACTTCGTGTCGTACTGGGCCAGGTAGGCGGGCCAGAAGGCGTTCAGGCTGTTGACGGTGCCGGTGATGCGGCAGTCGAGCCGGGCATCGGCGTCGGCCCCGGTCTTGCAGGCCGGTGCGGTGCTCTGGCTCTGCGAGCCGGCGTCCTGCGTGGTGCCGCCGAGGCCTTCCAGGAGGGAGGGATTGATGCCGAGCAGCGCCGCGATCAGCAGGATGATGCCGCCGCCAATCCCGCCGCCGACTTTGACGCCGCGGCCCATGCCGCGCCGGTCCTGGACCTGGGAAGGGTCCAGCTGGACGTTGTCATTGAAACTCATGGAGTCACAATATCGTGTACCGGCTGCGCGGCCGCCCGCGGCCGGTAAAGTTGATCTGATGCCTTTCCTCGACAGACTCCAGCGCTGGGCCGACGAGCGCCCCGACGGTACTGCCGTCGTCGTGGCCGGGCAGCGCCTGAGCTGGGAGCAACTGCGCGACATGGCCGCCGGGCTGGTGACCGGCCCGGCCGCGGTGACCGTGCTGTCTGAGGGGAACTCGCTGCACTTCGCCGCCGCGTTCGCCGCCGCCGTCGCGGGGGAGCGGCAATGCGCCGTGCTGGACCCGACATGGCCGCAGCATCTGCAGGACGGGATCAGGGACCGGATCCGTGAGGCAGCCCCCGGCCCGGAAGCCGCCGCGTCGGAGCTTGCCACCGCGTCGGACCTTGCCGACGGGAGCCCGGACACGCCGTTCCTGATCGGCCTGACCTCGGGCACCACGGCTGTCCCGAAAGCCTTCAGCCGCTCCCGCCGGTCCTGGCAGCTCTCCTTCGACGCGTCGGTCGAATTCTTTGGCCTGGACACGGAGGACAGGACCCTGGCGCCGGGTCCCCTCGCGGCCAGCCTGAACCTCTACGCCCTGGCCGAATGCCTGTACGCCGGCTCGGAGTTCCACACCCTGGCCCGGTTCGACGTCGGCGACGCCCACGCCGCCGTCAGCCATGACGGAATCACCCGGCTGGTCCTTGTCCCTACGATGCTCCGCATCCTCAGCGAACGGGGACTCAGCGGCGGCGTCGACGCCTCGGGCATCCGGAGCATCATCTGCGCCGGCTCAAAGCTGGACGCGCGGACCCTGGAAGCTGCCCGCCGCTGGGCACCCAACGCGACTATTTTTGAGTACTATGGCGCCTCGGAGCTCAGCTTCGTCTCCGGCGCCGGGCTCGGGCCCGGCCAGCAGCCGGACCAGGGCGGAACCGGGATCGGCACGCCGTTCCCCGGCGTCGAGGTCCGCATCCTCGACGAGCGCGGGGTTCAGCTGCCGGACGGCACTGACGGCAACATCTGTGTCCGCAGCGGAATGGTCAGCGGCGGCTACCTCTGGGGTGACGACGGCCAGGCCCTGCAGAGTTTCGATGGCTGGCACACGGTGGGGGACCAGGGCTACCTCGACGGCGGGACGCTGCACATGCTGGGCCGCCGCTCGGACATGATCATCACCGCCGGCACCAACGTCTACCCGCATGAAGTGGAGCTGGCTTTGGCCTCCGTTCCCGGCGTGGCCGCCGCCGTGGCGGCCGGTCCCACAGATGATCTCCGCGGCCAGAAGGTGGTCGCTGGCGTCGTCCCGTCGCACGGCGGAATCACGGCCACCCAACTGAAGGCGGGCATCGAGGACGTGCTGGCCCGCAACAAGCGGCCGCTGGAGTACTTCGCCCTGTCCGAGCTTCCCCTGACGGACCGCGGCAAGCTCAGCCGGGAACTGATGCTCGACTGGATCACCCGCAACGACCCCCGTATCCGGCGCCTTGCCTGAGACTCCATCGCGGATGCTTCCCGACGACCGGCAGCCCGTCATCATCGCTGCCTTGCGTACCCCGGTCTGCCGCGCCAACGGCGTCCTGAAGACCGTCCGCGCCCATGAACTGCTGGCCCCCGTGCTCCGCCGCCTGCTCAGCGACACCAACGTGGCCCCGGACATGGTGGCGGACGTTGTGATCGGCAATGCCGTGGGCGGCGGCGGGAACGTGGCCCGGCTTGCGGCCCTCGACGCCGGCCTGCCGGTCAGCGTTCCCGGCCTCACGGTGGACCGGCAGTGCGGGTCCGGGCTCGACGCGATCGTCCTCGCGTCCCGCCTCGTGGCCGCCGGCGGCGACGGCGTCTATCTGGCCGGCGGGGTGGAAAGCATCAGCACGGCACCGCTCCGTGCCCATCGGAGCCGCGACGGCGCCCCGGAGTTCTTTGCGCGGGCGCAGTTCGCACCGGGCCGCTATGGCGATCCGGACATGGGCGCTGCGGCAGAAAACGTGGCCTCGGAGTTCGGGGTCAGCCGGGACCGGCAGGACGCCGTTGCGCTGCGCAGCCACCAGCGGGCCCTGGCCTCCGCCGCGGCGGGGTTTTTTGACGCCGAGATTGTTGCGCTTCCCGGGGGTTCCGGAGGACCGGATGGGGCTATTACCGCCGGTTCCGACGACGGGCCGCGCCGCGGGTTGACCGCGGCGGTGCTGGCCCGGTTCCCGCCGGCGTTTGCCGCGGGCGGGACCGTCACCGCCGGAAATTCCTGCTTCGACGCTGACGGGGCGGCCGCCGTCGTGATCACCTCCGTGAAACGTGCCCGCGAGCTGGGAGCCGGTGACGGGCTCCTGGTGCGGGGCACGGACACGGCGGGTGTGGCCCCGCAGCTGCTCGGCATCGGGGCGGCGGTCGCGGCCGAACGCCTGCTGGAACGCAGTGGCGTCACTGCCGCGGAGCTGGGGCTGGTCGAGTTCAATGAGGCCTTCGCATCCCAGACAATTGCGTGCCTGGACCAGCTCGGCATCGCACCGGAACGCGTCAACCTCGACGGCGGAGCCCTGGCCCTGGGGCATGCCTACGGGGCGTCGGGCGCCGTGCTCATCACGCGGCTGCTGGCCCAGGCGCGCCGCAGCCCGGTCGAAGGACAACTGGCGCTGGCCCTGATCAGCATCGCCGGCGGAATGGGCACCGCCGCACTGCTGGAGTACCGGAGTCTGTCCTAACCGCTGCCCTCCGCCTCCTCGGGACATGCCCAGTCCTGGGCTCAGCCGTTGGACATAGTGGGCTTAGGTCCAGTGGCCAGCGTCAGGGGAGGGCATGTCCCGCGGAGCGGCAGCAAGTTATGCGTGGTCCCCGGCCTCGCCCAGGCCACGGGCGGCGAGGGCATCTCCGGTCTGTCTGGCGAAGGCCACGGTGGTGATGAAGACCGGGAGGATGAGGGCCCGGGGGTTGCGCTCCAGCCCGCGGGCCCGGGCGGAGTCGCGGACATCGCTGTATGCGCCCGCGATGAACGGGATGCTGCGCAGCATGATGGCGATGGTCAGCGCGAAGCGTTCCGGATCCGCGCCGAAGCGCTGGAACGGCCTCGCGAGGGACGCCACCCCGTCCAGCAGCCGCTGCACCGGGGTGGTGGCGGTGAGGATGGACGCCGCGGCAATACAGACCAGCACGTTGAGCACAATCCGCGCCGCGGTGGGGCCGCCAAGCTGCCACCACTGGAACAGCCCGATCGCCGCCAGGACCGGAAGGACCGGCCGGACCGCCCGCCACAGCCGCGGCAGACCCGCCCCGCTGATCAGGAACAGCCCGCACATCACGGCAAGCGTTGCGGCCGCGGCGGCCCAGTCGCCAACCAGGAAAGACGCCATGCCGGAGCCGACCACCAGGAGGAACTTCAGCCACAGCGGCGCGCGGTGCACCAGGGAGTTTCCGGGCGCATAGTTGGCCAGCAGGAATCCGTGGCCGCTCACGGCTGCCCCGGCCGCGGATCCCCACGGCGCGGATCCCCACGGCGCGGATCCCCACGGCGCGGATCCCCACGGCGCGGATCCCCACGGCGCGGCCGGTCCGGCCCGGGGCCGCACACGGCGAGCCCCGCCGCGCTCAGCTCCCGGTAGTGCTCGACGGCGGCGGCCGGCCCGCCATCGAACAGGACCCTGCCGGCGTCGACCACCAGGACCCGGTCGAGATCCAGCGCGAGCTCGAGGTCGTGGGTGGAGAGGATGACCTGCTGGCTGAGTCCGGCCAGGGTCCGCCGCAGCAGTTCCCGGTTGCGCAGGTCCAGCAGGGTGGACGGCTCGTCCAGGACCAGCACCTCCGGATCCACGGCAAGGACCGCCGCGAGAGCCAGAAGCTGGCGTTCCCCGCCGGACAGCTCGTAGATGCTCTGGTCCGCGAGCGGCAGCAGCCCGAAGCGGTCCAGGGTCGCTTCCGCCTGGCTTCGGCGTTCCCGGGCGTTGCGGACCGAACGCCGGAGGGACAGCTCCACGTCCTCCCGGCCGGTCGGCATCACCAGCTGGGACAGCGGGTCCGTGAAAACAAAGCCAACCCGCCGGCGGACTTCCCGCACCGAACGGACAGTATCCCAGTCATCGACCGTGACGGTGCCGCTGCTCGGTGCCACGAGGCCGTTCAGGAGCCGCAGCAGGGTGGACTTGCCGGAGCCATTGGCACCGATGACGCCGATCCGCTGCTCCGTGAACTGCAGGGTCAGCTCCTCCAGCAGGGTCTTAGGTCCGGCGCGGCCATCGACCGCCACCCGCACCGCAGCCCGGTCCAGCACGATGCTGCTCACGGCCGGGCCCGGCGGATCAGCAGATCCGGAAATGCCTTGTGCAGCGCCAGGGCAATCGTCACGGCCAGTACGTTCTTGATCACATCTCCCGGGTAGAAGACCAGGTCCGCGAGGAACGCCTTCGAGAAATCCAGCTTCGCGTTGACCATCATGCCGAGGATGCCGAGGCCGTGGACGAAGATGATGCTGCTCACCATCGCGGCAGCGAAAAGGAGGACCGCGCGAAACCTGCCGGGCCGGCCCGCCGTGCGGCGGAGCACGACGACGGTCAGCCAGCCCGCCGCTGTCGCGGCAAACACAAAGCCGATGATGTAGCCCGCCGAGGGACCGGCCAGGACCCCCAGACCGCTGCGTCCGCCGCTGAAGATCGGCAGTCCGGCGAGACCGAGGAGAACGTAAAGCCCGACGGCGGCGAACGCCCTGCCGGGGCCCAGGGCAAGGCCGGTGAGCATCACGGCGAGCGTCTGCACGGTGATCGGAACGCCCATCCCGGCCACCGGAATGGCGGCCACCAGTGCGGATCCGGCCACGAGCGCGGCGAAGACCGCGATCAGGCCAAGGTCGGTGGCGTCCCAGCGGGTGCGCTGCCGGGCGGGGGTGGCGGCAACACTGCCGTCGGTCTTCGTCATGGGAGTTCCTGTCGCGAGTGATTCGGGGCCAGCTTCTGATTTTGACTCTACGAGCACGGGGGCCGGCGTTTTTTGTAGAAGCCCTACTAACCAAACACCCGGGAGCTGGAGGGCCGCACCAACGGCTGCCGGGACGCCCGGCACCGCAAGGCCGGCACCGCCGTCGTCCGTCGTTGCCGGCCGCCGGTGGGGCTCTTGTCAACGGGCGGAGGCTGGGCCGGTAGACTTGTAGAGGCCGTGTTCTCGGCCGCACTGCCCCGGCCCCCTGCAGATTCCACCGTTGTGCCGCGGCGTTCCCTGTTGTGAAAGGCCTTAGCTGCATTGATTACCGTCCAGGATCTCGAACTGCGCGCCGGCGCCCGCCTCCTTATGGACCAGGTGAGCTTCCGGATCGACAAGGGAGACAAGATCGGCCTTGTGGGCCGTAACGGTGCAGGCAAGACCACGCTGACCCGGGTGCTCGCGGGCGAAGGCCAGCCCGCCGGGGGCAAGGTCATCCGCAGCGGCGAGATCGGCTACCTGCCGCAGGATCCCCGGACCCCGGACATGGAACAGCTGGCCCGCGACCGCATCCTGTCCGCCCGCGGCCTGGACATCGCCGTCAACAAGCTCAAGCAGACCCATGAGGACATGGCCAGCGAGGACGCCGAGGTCCAGCGCAAGGCGATGAACCGCTATGACCGGCTGGAATCCGAGTTCCTGGCCGCCGGTGGCTACGCGGCCGAGGCCGAGGCCGCCGCGATCTGCTCCAACCTGGCCCTCCCGGACCGGCTGCTGAACCAGCCGCTCAAAACCCTGTCCGGCGGCCAGCGCCGCCGTGTCGAACTCGCCCGGATCCTGTATTCGGACGCCGAAACGATGCTCCTGGACGAGCCCACCAACCACCTCGACGCGGATTCCATCACCTGGCTCCGCGAGTTCCTGAAGAACCACCAGGGCGGCCTGATCGTGATCAGCCACGACACCGAGCTGCTCGAAGCCACCGTCAACAAGGTGTTCCTGCTTGATCCCAACCGCGCCAAGGTCGACTTCTACAACATGGACTGGAAGCGCTACCTCCAGCAGCGCGAAACGGATGAGCGTGCCCGCAAGCGGGAGCGCGCCAACGCGGAGAAGAAAGCCCAGGTCCTCTTCGACCAGGCCAACAAGATGCGCGCCAAGGCCACCAAGGCCGTCGCCGCGCAGAACATGGCCAAGCGTGCCGAACGTCTGCTCGGCGGCCTTGAAGCTGTGCGCGCGACCGATCGCGTGGCAGCCCTGCGCTTCCCGGATCCGTCACCCTGCGGCAAGACCCCGCTCACCGCCGACGGCCTCAGCAAGTCCTTCGGATCGCTGGAGATCTTCACCGACGTTGACCTGGCCATCGACCGCGGCTCCAAGGTGGTCATCCTGGGCCTCAACGGTGCCGGCAAGACGACCCTGCTGCGGATGCTGGCCGGCGTTGACAAGCCCGACACCGGCGAAGTCGTTGCGGGCCACGGACTGAAGGTGGGCTACTATGCGCAGGAACATGAGACGCTCGACGTCGACCGCACGGTCCTGCAGAACATGCGCTCTTCCGCCCCGGACATGAATGACGCGGAGGTACGCAACATCCTGGGCTCGTTTCTGTTTTCGGGCGACGACGTCGACAAGCCCGCCGGTGTGCTCTCCGGCGGCGAGAAGACCCGGCTCGCCCTGGCCACCATCGTGGCCTCGAGCGCGAACGTGCTGCTCCTCGATGAGCCCACCAACAACCTCGACCCTGCCAGCCGCGCCGAAATCCTCGGGGCCCTGAGCAACTACACCGGCGCCGTGGTGCTGGTGAGCCACGACGAAGGCGCCGTCGCCGCGCTGAACCCCGAGCGCGTTGTGCTGCTGCCCGACGGCATCGAGGACCACTGGAACGAAGACTACCTGGACCTGATTACGCTGGCGTAGGGCGCCCAACTGACTCGCAGTTGTGGCCGTTTTCAGCCCTCAAAACGGCTATAAATGCGAGTCAGTTGGGCTAGCGGACGGGCATTTCCTGGGCTTCGGTGATGCGCTTGAGCTCTTCGTAGCTGATCGAGAACATGGAGTGGTGGTCGCCCGCGCCGGCCCAGAGAACCCGATGGGCCGCCAGGGACTCGTCCAGCAGTGTCCTGATTTTCTCCGGATGCCCGACCGGGGCTACGCCGCCCACTTCCTGGCCGGTGTGTTCCAGGACGAAACCGGCGGAGGCGCGGCGGATTTGTCCGCCGCCCAGTTGCCCGGCGACCTTCCGCACATCGACCCTGGCGGCTCCGCTGGCCAGGATCAGCAGCGGGGCACCCGCGACGTCGAACACGAGGCTGTTGGTGATGGCCGCAACGTCGCAGCCGAGCGCGGCGGCCGCCGCAGCAGCCGTCGGGACCTTCGAGTCGAACACCGTGACCGTGTCCTCTGCGCCGAGCGCGTTCAGCGCGCGTTTCACCCGCGCCACAGGATCCGGCAACACACCGTCCACTTCTCAGTACCCCTGGGCGTCCAGGATGGCGTCTTCCTCTTCCTCCGCGGACGCGTTCTTCCGCTTGCGGGGCGCAGGACGACGGCGGGCAGCCGGGCCGCTGGAATGCATCAAGCCGCC
The DNA here is from genome assembly GCF_055412805.1 of Pseudarthrobacter kochi. Classification (NCBI taxonomy): domain Bacteria; kingdom Bacillati; phylum Actinomycetota; class Actinomycetes; order Micrococcales; family Micrococcaceae; genus Pseudarthrobacter; species Pseudarthrobacter kochi. The sequence continues at coordinate 107,236 of NZ_JBVAYV010000006.1, read as the reverse complement.
GTCGGTATCGGCAGCCTGGGCTTCTGCGTCCTCGGCGTCAATAGCCGCGTTGCGGGCCTGCTGCCGGGCCGCGTACCCGAAGCCGATGAACATCAGCACGCCGAACGCAAACCACTGCAGCGAGTACGACAAGTGGGTGCCCTCGTCGGTGGACGGCTTCGGGAACGGGAAGGGCATGTCCGCCGCCGACGGACTCTCTGACGCCAACTGGCCATAGGCGCCCGTCAGCAGGGGATAGCCCAGCTGCCCGGAATAGGCGGTGAGGTCGATTGACGCCAGCTGGCCGTCCGGGGCACCGCGCTGGAGGGCGGGCTCGGCAGGTTTCAGGCGGGCGACGACGGTCACGGTGCCCTGCGGGGGATCGGGAACCTGGTCGGGGCGGCCCGGGCTGTTGTTGCCGATCGGCAGCCAGCCGCGGTCGATCACAACGGTCTCGCCGGTTTCCACCCTGAAGGGCACAACCACCTCGTAGCCGGGCTGGCCGTTGAGCGGCCGGTTGCGGACGATACGCTGCCCGGCGACGTCGTAACTGCCCTTCAGTTCCACCTGGGTCCACTCCCGCTCGGCTGCCAGCGAACTGAACTGGTCCTTGACCTCAGCGAACGGGACGGGCGCCGCCGAATAGTTGGAGGTGACCCGGTTGATCCCGGCCAGCGTCTCGGCGCGGCGGTCCATCTGCCAGCGGCCCAGTCCGACGCAGGCGGCAGCAAAAATCGCGGCAAGCAACAGGTACCCCAGCCACTTGCTGGAGAAGAGAAAACGGTACATTCAGTGTGCCTTGCCTGCCGGGTCCAATACCACAGTGTCCTTCCAGAGCCCGCGGGTCTGCAGGTAGTCCTCGAGCCAGGCCCGGTGGTCTCCGCAGGCCAGCCAGATCTTGCGCCGTTCCGGGGTGTGGATTTTCGGGTTGTTCCAGAGCAGCTGCCATTCGGCGCCGCTCCGGCATGCCTTGCGGGAGCAGACGGCTTCGGCCGGACCGGCGGCTCCGCCGGTCCCGGTGAGGTCAAAAAGGTTCATGATGCTTCCCGTCCGTGGCCGCCGTCGTCACTTTCACGCCGCCCAGGGGCGCCGCTGCCGCCCTCCGGGGAGTCCCCATCGTCGACGAGTTCGCCCTGCAGGAGCGTCATTGACGGGTCCTCCGACGGCGGGACACCCGGGCCAACCGGGTCCTCAGACGTGGCGGAGGCCGGCGCATCGAGCTGGGCCAGCGGCGCGTAGTCCAGCAGCGAGTCGGAATGGAACTCCGCCTTGTCGCTGCCGTTGGCGATGATGACGGCGAACCAGGGCAGGAACACGGCCCCGATGACCGGGAGGATTTTCAACCAGCCATCCACCACAAAAATCAGGATCAGGCACACCATGCGGATACCCATCGCCACGGCGTACTTGATCATCCGCTGGCGCATCTCTTCAGAGTGTGCGGCGGAGGCGTCCGTGATGCTGTGAACCTCGGAATCACCGGACGGTGCGTCCGGGTTCCCGGGCACAGGTACACCGGGTCGGTTTTTGAGTGTCAAGGCTGTCAGATCACGCTCCCAAGGCTTATTCCAATTCTCTCACCAACAGCAGGGCCGCCCAAACGCGCGCCTGCCGGGCGCTAAGATCGGAGGCAGGAAAATCCCGCCCCCAGCGCGGCGCCGTCCCGCCGCAGAATTCCGGAGCCCCACCATGTCTGAAACAGCAACCACCGGCCGCAGTGTCCTGATCACCGGCGGAAACCGCGGAATCGGCCTCGCCATCGCCGAAGCCTTCCTCGCCAACGGTGACAAGGTGGCCGTCACGTACCGCAGCGAATCGGCGCTCCCCGCGGGCATCCTTGGCGTCAAGGCCGACGTCACGGACGAGGCCTCCGTCGACGCCGCGTTCACCGAAGTGGAAGCCGCGCACGGCCCCGTCGAGGTGCTGGTGGCGAATGCCGGCATCACCAGGGACACCCTCCTGATGCGCATGAGCGAGGACGATTTCACCTCGGTCATCGACACCAACCTCACTGGCGCCTTCCGCGTGATCAAGCGTGCCTCCAAGGGCATGATCCGGGCACGCAAGGGCCGCGTGGTCCTGATCTCCTCGGTCTCGGGCCTCTACGGCGCGCCCGGCCAGATCAACTACTCGGCCTCCAAGGCAGGTCTGGTCGGCATGGCCCGCTCGCTGACCCGCGAGCTGGGTGCCCGCGGTATCACCGCCAACGTGGTGGCCCCGGGCTTCATCAACACCGACATGACGGCGGAACTGCCCGAGGCAACCCAGAAGGATTACCTCTCCAAGGTTCCCGCCGCCCGCTTCGCCGAAGCCTCCGAGGTCGCCAACGTGGTCCGCTGGATCGCCAGCGACGAGGCAGCCTACATTTCCGGTGCCGTCATCCCCGTCGACGGCGGCCTCGGGATGGGTCACTAAGGCGGGATCCGGAAGCACACGACGACGGCAGGCGCCGCCGCCGCTGCCCAGCCACCAGATGGGCCCCTGGCGTCCGCCACGATAGGACTTTTTCCCCTTTGCGCCGTTCGCCGCCGGGTGTGTAATGGGGCTACAGCCCCTGACCGCACCATGGCAGGGGCATGGCAACAGGAGGACAATCGTGGCTGAACTTAACAAGTGGGTGCCGTCGGACGTGCTGGAACCGATCAAGCGTTTCCTGGACGGCGACCTGACGATGACCCCGTCCATCAAGGTCGAGCAGTTTGTAGACGGCACCACCTTGGTGGTGCGCGCTGAAGTTCCGGGGATTGATCCCGACAAGGACGTCGACGTCTCCGTCAGCGAAGGCATGCTGCACATCAAGGCCGAACGCGAGGAAAAGACCGAGCACAAGAGCAAAGACGGCTACCGTTCGGAGTTCCGCTACGGCTCGTTCACCCGCAGTGTCGCGCTTCCGCCCGGTGCCAGGGAAGAGGACATCACCGCGACCTACAAGGACGGCGTCCTTGAGGTGCGCGCCCCTGCCCCCGTGACAGCGCCGGACGCGACGGCCAAGAAGATCAGGATCGACCACACGTAGCCACCGGAACAGGCGGCGGGACGCGGGCGGAGACTGGATCAGTCCGCCCGCGTCCCTGTGCGCCGGATTTCCCGTACTTTGCGGACCCCAACCGTTCCGCTAGCCGGCGTAATCCCGTGCCTCGCGCAGCCAGCCCAGGACCTCTCCGTCAAGTTCGTCCACCGTATGCAGCTCCAGGTGGTGCATCCACACCCCGGGCGAGGGATTCACCACCTCCTTGAACCGGGCAGAGTCGACCCGCCACGGCAAGACAATCGAGAGCACGGCGGGCACATCGGAATTGACGTACCGGCCGGGCCACCAGAGGTACGCGAAACCGCGCCGGTCCAGGAAAGCCACCTCGCTCTTCGTTGCCCGCATGTCCGGCGGGGCTGGCACGGCCAGCATCTTCTCCACCGCATGGAACAGCTCCAGGCCGCGGGGGGAGCCGCTGAAGACCTGCTCCGGCGTCGATTCCTCCGTCACTCCCCGTGGCACCGAGGCCCCTGATCCACGGCCTGCCGGCACGTCCGGCGCAGCGATTCCATGCGCGGGATCCTACGCCTGCGGGCGTGGCCGTCACTAGGCTGCCGCGGCTTCTTTGTGGAACCCGAACAACGGAAAACACCTGCGCCGCTGGCATGATGGACTGCAGACCCACCGTTTTTGGACGTTTGGAACAAAGGAGCTCGTATGGGACTGCTGGAGAACAAGACTGCAATCGTGACCGGTTCGTCGCGGGGCATCGGCGCCGAGGTGGCCAAGTTCCTCGCCGCCGAGGGCGCCGCCGTCGTCGTGAACTACCGCCAGAAGGCGCCCCGCGCCAACAAGGTCGTTGCGGAGATCGAGGCGGCGGGCGGCCGCGCAGCCGCCGTCGGCGCAGACCTCACCACGCAGGAAGGCGTCCAGGCCCTGGCCAGTGCCGCAATGGAGAACTTCGGTTCGCTTGATGTCGTGGTCCTCAACGCCTCCGGCGGGATGGAATCCGGCATGGAGGCGGACTACGCACTCAAGCTCAACCGCGACGCCCAGGTGAACATGCTCAACGCCGCCGTCCCGCTGATGCCCGAGGGATCCCGGGTGGTCTTCGTGACCAGCCACCAGGCCCACTTCATCAACACCGTTCCCACCATGGAGAACTACGAGCCGGTGGCACGCAGCAAGCGCGCCGGTGAGGACGCCCTCCGCGAACTCATTCCGAACCTGGCCGAGAAGGGCATCTCCCTGGTTATCGTCTCCGGCGACATGATCGAGGGCACCGTCACGGCCACCCTGCTGGACCGCTCCAACCCGGGTGCCATCGAGGCCCGCCGCGCCGAGGCCGGGAAGCTGTACTCGGTGAAGGAATTCGCCGCCGAGGTCGCCAAGATGGTTACGGCCGACGTCGAAAGCGGCCACACCGAATACGTCGGCGGGGCCGACTACTTCGACAAGAGCAACAACTAGTTCCAGCCGTTTCGGGGAACACAGTGAAGGCCGGGGCGATTGCCCCGGCCTTCACTGTGTTCCCGGTTGCCCGTCCGTTTCCGGTGCCCGTCCAGCGTCAGACTCCGGCGATGTACCGCACGGCGTCGAGGTAGGGCATATTCACGGCCGCGTCCGCCACCGCGCGGACGGCCGGTTTGGCGTTGAACGCCACGCCGATCCCGGCGGCGCCGAGCATGTCCAGGTCGTTGGCGCCGTCGCCCACGGCAATCGTGTGCTCCATCGGGATGCCTTCCTTGGCGGCCCATTCCCGCAGGTACTTCTCCTTCGCCGCCCGGTCAATCACCGCACCGATCACCTTTCCGGTCAGCGCGCCGTCGGCGATTTCCAGTTCGTTGGCGACCCAGTAGTCAAGTCCAAGACCCTCCGCGATCGGGCGCAGGATCTGGTTGAAGCCCCCCGACACCACCGCCACGACGTGGCCGGCTTCCTGGAATGCAGTGACGAGCTCTGCCGCGCCGGGACTCAGTTTCACTTCGGCACGGACGGAATCGACGACGTCGGCCGGCAGCCCGGCGAGCACCGCCACGCGGGCGTGCAGACTCTGGGCGAAGTCCAGTTCGCCGCGCATGGCGGCCTCGGTCACGGCTGTCACTTCTTCGCGCTTGCCGGCGTAGGCGGCCAGGAGTTCGATCACTTCCTGCTGGATCAGGGTGGAATCCACGTCCATGATGAGGAACTTCCGCGCCGCGCTGCGGAGGGCGGCGGGAACAATGGCCGTGTCGACTCCGGCAGGGCCGTTCTCTGCCACCGCCCGGCGCAGTTCGGCCAGCGCTGTCCCACCGTGGTCCAGGGTGGAGGCCAGGTCCGGATTGACGTCCACCGTATGGACCTCGAAGCGGTCGTTTCCGGTGCGGGATTCGGCGTCCAGCGCCAGTCCCGCTGCTGCGAGGAGCGTGCGGAGCTGCTGCACCTCGGGAAGGGAAAGTTTCGGGGCATAGCTCACGGCGGTCACGTACAGGTTCATGGCTGCAATCCTAGCGATCAGGCAGATCGGGGCCCGAATCCGTTGCGCTCCAGTGACGCCGCGGAAGCCGCGCAGCCCGCCCCCGGCAGGGCCCCGGCGCACCGGTTATCAGTCGTCCGCTTTTTTGTCCTAGTGTCTACTCCTATGAGTGATGTTCTTGAAATGGCCGCCGTCAGCGTTGTACGTGGGGCAAAAACCCTCCTCGACAAGGTCGACTGGCAGGTCAAGGAAGGCGAACGCTGGGTGATCCTGGGTCCCAACGGCGCCGGCAAGACCACTCTGCTCCAGCTGGCCGCCGCACGGATCCACCCCACCAGCGGGATGGCCGGCATCCTCGAGGAAATCCTGGGCGCCGTCGACGTCTTTGAACTCCGGCCCCGGATCGGCCTGTCCTCGGCTGCGCTGGCCAACCAGATCCCGGAGCACGAGAAGGTCCTCAACGTCGTCGTGACCGCGGCCTATGGTGTCACCGGGCGGTGGCGCGAGGGTTATGAGAAGGACGACGAACGCCGCGCTTTCGCGCTCCTCAACGAGTGGGGCATGGGCCCGCTGCTCAACCGGCCGTTCGCCTCGCTTTCCGAGGGGGAGCGCAAGCGTGTCCAGATCGCCCGGGCCCTCATGACCGACCCCGAGCTGCTGCTCCTGGATGAACCCGCCGCCGGACTCGATCTGGCCGGCCGCGAGGACCTTGTGTACCGGCTCAGTGAACTCGCCCGCGACGAGGCCGCCCCGGCCATTGTCCTGGTCACGCACCACCTCGAGGAAGTCCCGCCGGGCTTCACCCATGCCATGCTGCTGCGCGACGGCGCGGTGGTGGCCCAGGGCCCGATCGAAGGCGTCCTCACGGCCGCAAACCTGAGTGAAACCTTCGGGCTGCCGTTGGACGTCAGCGTCACGGCGGGCCGGTACACGGCGACCGCCCGCCGCTGAACGGACCGCTGACCGCGCGTGGAGTTCTTCAATAGCGTCTTCATTTTCTTCGCCGGGCTGTGGGCTGGCACCATCAACAGTGTTGTCGGTTCCGGCACCCTGGTGACCTTCCCGGTGCTCATCGCCCTTGGCTACGCCCCTGTCACCGCGTCCATCAGCAACGCGATGGGCCTCGTGGCCGGGAACGCCACCGGCGCCTGGGGCTACCGCAAGGAACTGACAGGACGCGGAAGGCAGCTGCTCAAACTGCTGCCCGCGTCGCTGCTGGGCGGCATCACCGGGGCCTACCTGCTGCTCCACCTTCCCGAGAAGGTCTTCCATTACGCTGCCCCCGTCCTGATCGTGCTCGCGCTGCTGATGGTGGCATTCCAGCCCCGGCTGCAGCGGTGGGTCCGGAACCGGGAGCAGAACCCCGAACATGCCATCCGGGACCGCCGCCACGGCGTCATCCTGGTGGTCCTGGTGTACCTCGCCGGCGTGTACGGCGGATACTTTGTCGCCGCCCAGGGCATCCTGCTGGTCGGGATCCTCGGCATCTTCATGACCGGGACCATCCAGAACGCCAACGCCATGAAGAACATCCTGGTCCTCGGCGTGAACGTCGTGGCGGCAGCTTCCTACCTGCTCTTCGCCTTCGACCGGATTGACTGGACAGTCGTCGGACTGATTGCCGTGAGTTCGCTGATCGGCGGCGTGATCGGCTCCAAAGTCGGCCGCCGACTGTCCCCGGTGGTCCTGCGCGGTGTCATCTTTGTCCTGGGCCTTGTCGCCCTGGGCTTCATGATCGCGAACCTCTTCAAGTGACCCGCCTGTGACCTTCCACCGCCTTGACTCCGCCGATGACCCCCGGGTTTCGGACTACACCCAGCTCACGGACGTGCACCTGCGCAAGCTCCGGGAACCCGCCGAGGGCATGTACATCGCCGAGTCCTCCCGGGTGCTCCGCCGGGCCCTCGCCGCGGGTCACCGGCCGCGCTCCTTCTTCCTGGCCGAAAAATGGCTCGAGGACCTCGCGGACATCTTTGAGCAGTACCCGGACGTTCCCGCGTACATCGGCTCCGCAGCGCTCCTCGAGGACATCACCGGCTTCCACCTGCACCGCGGCGCCATGGCAGCCATGCAGCGGCCGGAACCTGTGCCGCTGCCCGGGCTGCTCGCCGGGGCCCGCCGGGTAGCCGTGCTGGAGGACATCGTGGACCACACCAACGTCGGTGCCATCTTCCGGTCTGCCGCGGCGCTGGGCATCGACGCTGTCCTCGTGTCGCCGCGCTGCGGGGACCCGCTGTACCGGCGCAGCGTCCGGGTCAGTATGGGGACGGTGTTCCAGGTGCCCTGGGCCCGGCTGGAGGACTGGCCGGGGGACCTGCAGGTGCTCCGCGCGGAAGGCTTCACCGTGGCCGCCATGGAACTCACCGACGACGCCGTCGACCTCGACGAACTGGCCGCCCGCCGCCCGGAGAAACTCGCCCTCGTGCTCGGCACTGAAGGCGCCGGGATGAGCGAGAAGACCCTGGCCGCCGTCGACCTCGCCGTGAAGATCCCCATGCGGGCGGGCGTGGACTCGCTCAACGTCGCGGCGGCGTCCGCTGTCGCCTTCTGGGAGTTGCGCCCACGGGACTGAACCGCGGGGCCTGAACCGTGCGCCTGAACCGTGCGCCTGAACCGTGGCACCAAAGCGCCGCCGCTGGTCAGGCGGCGAAGGCGCCGACTTTCCGCTATGATTGATAGCTGGCCGTCCGGTGCATTCCGCCAGCCATCCCATTCATACCTGGCAACTGGCAAAATCCAGTTGTGCGAACAAAGGTCCAATTATGAAGTCTGATACTCACCCGAAGTACGAAGCTGTTGTTTTCAACGACCTGGCTTCCGGCGTCAAGTTCCTGACCAAGTCCACCGTGTCTTCCAAGAAGACCATCGAGTGGGAAGACGGAAACACCTACCCGGTTATCGACGTCGAAATCTCCTCCGAGTCCCACCCGTTCTACACGGGCAAGCAGCGCATCATGGACTCTGCAGGCCGCGTCGAGCGCTTCAACGCTCGCTTCAAGGGCTTCGGCGGCAAGAAGTAACTTCTTCTCCCCAAGGTCTTTTGGAAAAGCCCGCACCGGTGACGGTGCGGGCTTTTTGCGTCTTCACCCTGAGCATCGTGGCAGGATTAGGGGCATGACAACCCTTCCCCCGGTCCCCGGTTCCAGCAGCGCTGACGACGGCGGCGCCCGCCGCCACGGGGAGTACAAGGTTCCCGGCGGCAAACTAGTCGTCGCCGATTTCGACGTCGTCGACGGCGTGCTCGCGAACGTTTCGCTCAGCGGGGACTTCTTCCTGGAGCCGGACGAGGCACTGCTGGAGATCAACAGGGCGCTCACGGGCCTCGCGGCGGACACCAATGCGGCGGACATCTCCGCCGCGGTGGCTGCGGCCCTCCCCGCCGACGCCGTCCTCTTCGGCTTTTCCGCCGACGCCGTGGCCGTCACCGTCCGGCGCGCCCTGGCGATGGCCACCGGCTGGGCTGACCACCACTGGAACATCATCGCCCCGTCCGTGCTGCCCACCCACGTCAACGTTGCGCTGGACGAGGTCCTGACCGAAGAGGTCGGCGCGGGCCGCCGCAACCCGACCCTGCGCTTCTGGGACTGGGAGGAACCGTCGGTGGTGATCGGCAGCTTCCAGTCCGTCCGCAACGAACTGGACGCCGCCGGCGTCGAACGCCACGGCATCAGCGTGGTCCGCCGGATCAGCGGCGGGGGAGCGATGTTCATGGAGGCCGGCAACTGCATCACCTACTCGCTGTACCTGCCGCAGAGCCTTGTCGACGGCATCAGCTTCGCCGAGTCTTACGCCTTCCTGGACGCCTGGGTGATGGCTGCCCTGGAGAAAATGGGGATCACCGCGTTCTACGTGCCGCTCAACGACATCGCCACCGGGCAGGGCAAGATCGGCGGCGCCGCGCAGAAGCGGCTCGCGAACGGCGGCATGCTCCACCACGTCACCATGAGCTATGACATCGACGCCGACAAGATGGTGGAGGTCCTGCGGATCGGCAAGGAGAAGCTCTCCGACAAGGGAACCCGGAGCGCCAGGAAGCGGGTGGATCCGCTGCGCCGGCAGACTGGCCTGGCCCGGGCCGAGATTGTTGCGGCCATGATGGAAGTCTTCACTGAACGCTACGCGGCGACGCCCTCGGAACTCACCGCGGCCGAGCTTGCAGCCGCGCACCACCGGGTGGACGCCAAGTTCGGCACCCCGGAGTGGCTGCACCGGGTGCCCTGAGCCCCTGCCACCCCGTCGGCTGCACCCCGTCGACTGCTCCGTAACGGCCCTTTAGAGCCGCCAAAAGGGCACTTACGGAGCAGTCGATCGGGGGTTCGCGGCCAGGGCCTGGGCCGTCAGGGCACGGTGCAGGTGGCTGCGCTGTTCGATGATGATACGGCGCAGCGCCCGCGGCGCGTCCGGGTGCCGGGCGAGCCAGTGGTCCGTCCGGACGATGACGGAGTGCGTGTCCGGAGTGCCGCCGTCCAGGTCCTGCCCGGCCGGGTAGAGCCCACGGACAATCCGGCTCGCGATTTCAATGCTGCGACCGGCCCACACGTCCTCCAGGCAGTCGAAATAGCGGTCAGTGAATCCGCGCAGCAGCGGTGCCGGGGCGGTGTTGAAGCCGGCGACGGTGGCGCTCAGCAGCTGGTTGGAGAGCGCGGTGCCGTGCACCGACTCCTGCCAGGCTGCCTCCTTAACGGCTTCTTCGGGGCGGGCCGCGAGGGCGGTGGCGTGCCCGGATTTGCCGGCAGCGGTGTTGTCGCGGGCCAATTCCCCGTCGAGCTGGGGCACGGTGGCTTCCCCGTTGGCAGCCAGGGCGTGCCAGAAGTTCCAGCGGAGCTCCGCGTCCACAGACAGGCCGTCGAGGACCGTGCTGCCGTCGAGGATGCCGCGGAGCAGGTCCAGCCGGCTGTTGTCGAAGCGGCTGGTGGCGGCGACCGTGCGGGCCCAGGCCAGCTGCTGGTCGGAGCCCGGCGCGGCCCGCTGGAGCTCGTCCGCGGCGAGGGTCAGGAAGCCGCGGCGGACGGCAGCGCGGCCGGCCGCGGGGACATAGCGTTCGATCGCGGTGGCGGCGTTGCCCAGGACGTTCAGCAGCACGCCGATCCCGGTTTCCGCGGGCCCGAAGCGCTTGACGGCATCTACGTAGAGGGCTGCCGGGGTGACGGCGTCGCGGGCCGAGTCCCAGATCGCGGTCCAGCACAGGGCGCGGGCCATCGGATCGCTGAGCGCGCTGAGGGAGGTCCGCACGGTGGCCTCGGAGCGCGCGTCCAGCCGGACCTTGGCGTAGCTGAGGTCCCCGTCGTTGACCAGCAGCAGGGCCGGCCGGGCTTTGCCGGACAGGGCCGCCACCTCGGTCCGGGCGCCGCTGACGTCGGTCTCGACGCTGTCGGTGCGGACCAGGGCGCCGGCGTCGTCCATCCCGTACAAGCCGATCCGCAGCCGGTGCGGGCGCGGCTCCTGCCGTCCCGTCGACGGGTCCACCGCGTCCTGGAGGACTGCCACGGTGCCGAGGACGCTGTCGTGCTCCTCGATCTCACTGGTGAGGGTTGAAATGCCGGAGGTCTGCAGCCATTGGCGGGCCCAGTCCGCGAGGTCCCGGCCGGAGGCGGTGCTGAGCGCGGCCAGCAGGTCGGCCAGGGTGGTGTTGCCGTAGGCATGGTCCTTGAAGTACTGGCGCGAGCCGGCGATAAAGGCGTCAAACCCCACGTACGCGACGAGCTGCTTAAGCACCGAGGCGCCCTTGGCGTAGGTGATGCCGTCGAAGTTCTGCTTGGCGGCCTCAAGGTCGGGGATGTCCGCGACGATCGGGTGCGTGGTCGGCAGCTGGTCCTGCATGTAGGCCCAGGCCTTGCGGTTGTTGGCGAAGTTCACCCAGGCCGTGGCCCAGTCCGTGGTGCTGTCCACGCCGAGGGTGCCCATGTAGTCCGCGAAGGACTCCTTGAGCCACAGGTCGTCCCACCACTGCATCGTGACGAGGTCCCCGAACCACATGTGGGCCATTTCGTGCAGCAGGGTGTTGGCGCGGGCCTGGTGCTGCGAATCGGCGGCCCGTGAGGTGAAGACGTAGCTTTCCGTGAAGGTCACCAGCCCGGGGTTCTCCATGGCGCCGAGGTTGTATTCAGGCACAAACGCCTGGTCATACTTCCCCCACGGGTACGGGAAGTCGAACAGCCCGTTGAAGAAGTCAAGGCCGTTCCGGGTGAGGGTGAACAGCGCCTCGGCGTCGAACGACGGTGCCATCGAGGCGCGGCAGTAGAGGGCGAGGGGGACATCCAGGCGGGTGCCGTCGTCGAGGGTCGTGCGCCAGGAGTCCTCCGCCTTGAAGTACGGGCCGGCGAGCACCGTTGTGATGTAGGTGGACATCGGCTTCGTGGGGGCGAAGTCCCAGCGGCTGGTGTCCGGGTCGCTGGTCAGGAGCGTGCGCTGGGTTTCGACGCCGTTGGAGGCCACCTGCCAGGCCGACGGTGCCATCACGTGGAAGGTGAACTCCGCCTTGAGGTCGGGCTGTTCGAAGTTGGCGAACACCCGGCGGGCGTCGGCGGGTTCGTACTGTGTGTAGAGGTAGCACTGGCCGTCGGCCGGGTCGACGAAGCGGTGCATGCCTTCCCCGGAGGTGCTGTAGAGCGCGGTGCCGGTGACGGTGACCTGGTTTTCCGCCTGGAGGTTGTCGAGCCGGATCCGGGAGCCGTCGACGACGTCAGCGACGGGGAGACCCTTGCCGTTGAGGAAGACGCTGTGCACCTCGCTGCTGATGAAGTCCAGGAACGTCGAGGCTCCGGGTTCACTGGCGGAGAAGTTGATGACGCTGCGGCTCGTGTAGCCGGCCACGTCCGGGTCCGCAGCCTGCCGGACGTCCAGGGAGACGTCGTAGCTGCGGGTGGTGATCAGGGCTGAGCGGGCAGCGGCTTCATCGCGGCGCAGGTTCTGGTTCGACACCCCGCTATCTAATCATGAGGAACGCGGCCCCCAGCCCCAGCGCGGCAATCAGCAGCCAGGACGCCAGCGCCGCCAGCAGGGCCCGCGCTCCGGTGTGCAGCAGCTGGCCCACCCGAACCGCCGACCCGAGGCCGAACAGCGCCATCCCCAGCACGATGTCCTGCAGCACCGCGGCGGCGTCGAGGACGGCGGGGGAGAGCCAGCCCGTGGTGCGCAGGGCCGCCATCCCGACGAACCCGAGCACGAAGAGCGGGACGATGGGTGGCCGCTTCAGCCCGTCGCCGGCGCCGGCGCTGCTTCGGTGGTGCAGCCCCGCGACGGCGACCATGGGCGCCAGCAGGATCACCCGGGTGAGTTTTACGACGACGGCGACGGCCAGCGCCGCCGCCCCGGCGGTCTGCGCCGTGGCCACCACCTGTCCCACGTCGTGCACCGAGGCGCCGGTCCAGGCGCCAAAGACTTCCGGGCTGAGGGCCAGCGGCTGAATGAGCAGCGGCAGCACGCCGATGGCGAGGGTGCCGCAGAGTGTCACGAGGGCCACAGGGAGCACGGTGTCGTGCTGCCGGATCCGGCGCACCGCCGCCATCGCCCCGATGGCCGAGGCCCCGCAAATGGCAAACCCGGTGGCAATGAGCAGCGATACCTGCGGCGGCAGCCGGAAGAGCCTGCTGATGGCGTAGGTTCCGGCGAAGGCGGCCAGGACGACGCCCGTGATCAGCAGCAGCGCGGCCCAGCCGAGCCCGAGCACATCCACGAGGCTGACCTTCAGGCCCAGGATGACAATCCCGGCGCGCATCAGGTGCCTGCCGGCAAAATCGAGCCCCGGCCGGCCGGTTCCCGCGGTCCAGCCGGCCAGCCCCGGGAAGTTCGCGGCCAGGAGCCCGAACGCCACGGCCAGTGTCATGGCCGGGAGTACAGGAACCAGGGTATGGACGGCGAGGGCAAGCGCGACGGCGGCTGCCGCGGCCAGCAGGCCCGGCAGCAGCCCGGGCACCGACCCGGCGCCGGGCAGCGGTTTGCGAGTAAACGGAGGCACCTCTCCACCTTGCCGTAAGGGCCCGGAAATGCCGTCACCGCCACGGCGGACCTCACCGGCGCGCCCGGCTGCAGGCACGCAGACGGCCCGCTCCCGCCCTCGGGCGCCGCGCCCCGGCGGGCGCCGAAATGATTTCGCAACAAAAAGGTGATTGTCTAGTCACCATGTCTGACCTATTCCAGGATTACTCCGTGGCCGCCGAACGCACCGGCGCCTACGACGAGATGTTTACCCCCGGGCAACAGGCCCGGAAGTCGTACGGACAGGTTGCGGATGCGCTGCGTGAACTCTCGCTTGCCGATGTCACGGCGCGCGCCGATTCCATGGCCCGGACTTTCCTGGACCGCGGTGTCACGTTCGACTTCGCCGGCGAGGAGCGGCCCTTCCCGCTCGACATCGTCCCCCGGGTCATCCCCGCCGATGAGTGGACGGTACTGGAGAAGGGCGTGGCGCAGCGCGTCCGCGCCCTTGAGGCATTCCTCAATGACGTCTACGACAAGATGACCGTCGTGGCCGACGGCGTCATCCCGCGCCAGCTCGTCACAACCAGCGCCCACTTCCACCGCCAGGTGCACGGCTTCGAGCCGGCCGGCGGCGTCCGCGTCCATATTTCCGGCATCGACGTCGTCCGCGACGCCGCAGGGACGTTCCGTGTCCTTGAGGACAACGTCCGCGTCCCCTCCGGCGTCAGCTACGTCCTGGAAAACCGCCGCGCCATGGCCAAGGGGCTGCCGGAGGCCTTTGGCCAGCAGCTCATCCGCCCGGTCGAGGAGTACCCCCGCCGGCTGCTGTCCGCGCTGCGCAAGACGGCACCGTCCGGCGTCGACGACCCCACCGTGGTGGTCCTGACCCCCGGTGTTTTCAACAGCGCCTACTTTGAGCACACCCTGCTTGCCGGCCTGATGGGTGTGGAACTCGTTGAAGGGCGCGACCTCATCTGCCGCGGCAACCGCGTCTACATGCGCACCACCGCCGGTGAGCAGCGCGTCGACGTGATCTACAAGCGCATCGATGACGAGTTCCTGGATCCGCTGCAGTTCCGCGCCGACTCCATGCTCGGCTGCCCGGGCCTGGTCAACGCGGCCCGCGCCGGCGGCGTCACCATCGCGAACGCCGTGGGCAACGGCGTCGCGGATGACAAGCTGGTCTACAGCTATGTCCCGGACCTGATCCGCTATTACCTCAACGAGGAACCCGTGATCGCCAACGTGGACACCTTCCGGCTGGAGGAAAAGGAAGCCAGGGAGGAGGTCCTGGACCGCCTGGCTGAACTCGTGGTCAAACCCGTGGACGGTTCCGGCGGCAAGGGCCTCGTGATCGGCCCGGATGCCTCCAAGGACGAGCTCGAGGCCCTCCGCAAGCGCGTCATCGCGGACCCCCGCGGCTGGATCGCGCAGCCGGTCCTGCAGCTGTCCACCGTTCCCACGCTCAGCGGCGACAAGTTCGGCCCGCGGCACGTGGACCTGCGCCCCTTCGCCGTCAACGACGGCGACGACGTGTGGGTGCTGCCCGGCGGCCTGACCCGCGTGGCGCTCAAGGAAGGCTCCCTGATCGTCAACTCCAGCCAGGGCGGCGGTTCCAAGGACACCTGGGTCCTGGCTGATTCGCCGGAGGTGCCGGTGGAGACCCTGCCGCGCCCGGCCATCACGGTCCGCGAACGGGTCTCGGTCTGGCCCGTGGAGAGCAACTGGCGCGACAGCCAGAAGGAGCAGCAGCAATGACACGCGGCACCATGTCGTCCCTTTTTCCGCTGACCTGCCCTTTTCTGATTTTCGATGCGCTGGAGGTAACCGCGAATGCTTAGCCGTATCGCCGAGTCATTGTTTTGGATCGGCCGCTATGTGGAACGGGCTGATGGAACCGCCCGGATCCTCGACGTCCACCTGGAGCGGCTGAACCACCTGCCGATGGAGGAACAGCGCAGCGTGGCTCAGGAACTCCTCGCCGTCATGGGCGCCCGGGCGCAGAGCGAGGACTTCGGCCTGCCCGAACTGCTCAACGCCCTCGCCTACGACAAGCAGAGTGCCACGTCCATTGCCGGCTCCCTCGGTGCTGCGCGTGAGAACGCCCGCCGGGCCCGGGAAACGGTGTCTTCCGGACTCTGGGAAAGCCTCAACACGACGTACTACGGACTCAACCAGCACCGCAAGGACGTCGTGGGCACCTACCGGTTCTGCAACTGGGTGCTGGAACGCACAGCCATGGTCAGCGGCCTCGCGGACACGACCGTCAGCCACGACGAGAGCTGGCAGTTCCTGGTCCTGGGCCGCTCGCTGGAACGCGCCGACATGACCGCCCGGATGCTCTCCACGCGTGACGTGCTCTCCGCCGGCATGTCCTGGGTGAACATGCTCCGCTGCGCCGGCGCCTACGAATCGTTCCTGCGGACCCGCCGCGCGGCCTTCGGCGACCAGCACGCGGCCGAGTTCCTGCTCCTGGACCGGCTGTTCCCCCGGTCCATCGTCTACGCGCTGCGGGACGCCGACGAGTGCCTAGCCATGCTGGACCCCTCGGCCCAGCGCGTCGGCTTCATCAACGACGCCCGCCGGATCGTGGGGCAGGCCCGGACCTTCCTGGAGTTCCACCGCACCGACGACCTCATGTCCGAGCTTCCCGAGCACATGGAGCGCGTGCAGAAAGCCGTCTCGCAGGCCTCGGACGCCATTTCCCGTAAGTACTTCAATCAGGCAGACGAACTGGCCTGGGTGGGAGAAGTTTCATGACCCGGCTGAGCATCATCCACACGACGGCGTACAAGTACAACAAACGCGTCACACTGTCCTACAACGAGGCCCGCATGACGCCGCTGACGGATCCGCAGCAGGTGGTGCTGGAGTCCTCACTGAAGGTCTCGCCGTCCCAGGCGGCCCTGAGCAGCTACCGCGACTACTGGGGCACCCGCGTGACGGCATTCGACATGCAGATGCCGCACGAGCACCTTGAGGTCCTCTCCACCACCACCGTCGAGGTGCACCGGGCGGAACGGATACCGGCGGAGGCGGACATCGTCGGCTGGGACGTCCTGGCCGCTCCTGAGACCCTGAACAAGTTCAGCGACTGGATTCCGCAGTCGCAGCTCACCGGACCGGGCGCCGAAGTCCTCGGGATCATTCCCGGCGTCGTCGAGGGCCGCAACCCGCACGAGGCGGCCATGGCGGTCTTTGAATGGATGCGCGGCGAGATGACCTACATGAAGGGCTCCACCGGCGTCACCACCAGCGCCGAGGAAGCCTGGACCCAGCGCCAGGGCGTCTGCCAGGACCTGGCGCACCTTGCCATCGGCGCCCTGCGCAGCCGGGGCATTCCCGCCCGGTACGTCTCCGGCTACCTGCACCCGCGGTCGACGGCGGAACTCGGTGAGACTGTGGCCGGGCAGTCGCACGCCTGGCTGGAATGGTGGGACGGCGAATGGCGCAGCTGGGACCCCACCAACCACAAATCCGCCGGCGACTTCCACGTGACCGTGGCAAGGGGCCGCGACTACCGCGACGTGCCTCCGCTCAAGGGAATCCTGTCGGGCGGCGGCGGCTCGGCCCTCAGCGTGAGCGTGGAGATCACCCGGCTGGCCTGACCGTTCGCCTCCGCCCTGCGATGCGCTATCAGTTGCAGCCGTTCTGCGGCCTCAGAGCAGCGTTATCTGATAGCGCATCGGGTTTTCGCGGGCTATTCGAGTCCGGAGCGGGTGGCGTCATCCAGGGGAGTCCACCAGGTCAGCGGCGGGACCACCTTGAACCGGCGCCCGGTCACTGTCTCCGGAGTGATCCTGACGAAGTGCTCCTTCTTGCCGGCCTGCCACGGGAACAACAAAAGACCCACGGTGTCCAGGACCTCCTGCTGGTTCTGCACCGGCGCGGCCTGCCCCTTGATCACGACACTCCAGGCAATGCCGCTGTCGGCGTCCACGCCGTCGGCTTCTACCGCCACAGCGGTGTCGCCGGTGGCCGCCTGAAGCTTGGTGCCGTCTGCCGTGCGGAACACGAGGGTACCGTGGTCCACCTTGTAATTGATCGGGAAGATGTCGGGATGGTCGTCTACCCAGACCGCGAGCCTGCCCACGGTGACGCTGCGTAACAGGCGCCAGCATTCGTGGTGGTCAAGGTTCTCAACTTCATGTGCCTGCTGGTGTTTTCCCGGATTCGGATCAGTACTCATGTCAGCGAGCCTACGCCACGCAAGGGGCGGTGGTGTAGGGCAAAAAGTCACAATCAACAGCATCGCCGGCCGACTCCTGGGGTTTTTGCGCCCGCTTCGGGGTATTCTGGCATCACCATCGTCAGCGCGGACGATTGTTATGTTTCGTCGTATCGAATTGGGGCCATGAGCATGCATTCAATGGGGGACCATCCGGACCAGACCACCACTGAGCCACAGCCCATGATTGACGGGGTGCTCCAGGATTTTGTGTCCAGGGCCGAGGAACTGCTCCAGTCCCAGGAGCGGATGGCCGGGCTGCTGGAGGCCGTGGTCGCAGTAGCCGAGGACCTCAGCCTCGATGCCGTGCTGGAACGCGTTGTGCAGTCCGCCTGCCGGTTGCTTCATGCCCGATACGGGGCCCTGGGCGTCATCGGCGACGACCGCGCCCTCAGCCACTTCATCACAGTGGGCATCGACGAGGAACTGGCCCACCGGATCGGGCCGCTTCCCACCGGCCACGGCGTCCTGGGCCTGCTGATTTCCGAACCCCGCTCCCTTCGGCTCCATGACCTGCGCGGCCATCCGGAATCCTACGGCTTCCCGGCAAACCATCCACCCATGAAGTCCTTCCTCGGTGTCCCGGTGCGGGTCCGGGACGTGGTCTTCGGCAACCTGTATCTGACCGGGAAGGAAGACGGCAGCGACTTCACGGCCGAGGATGAAGGCCTGGCTGTCGCCCTGGCCGCCGCCGCCGGGGTCGCCATTGAGAATGCCCGGCTCTACGATGACGCCCGGCGCCGCGCCCGCTGGCTGGAAGCCTGCATGGACGTCTCCGGGCTGATGCTCAGCAGCGACCGGGACTACACGTCCGGGGGGCTGGATCCCATCGCCAACCGGGCACTGCAGGAGTCCGGCTCCCAACTGGCACTCCTGGTGGCGCCCGCGGCGGACGGCCGCGGCCATATTGTCGCCGGCGCCGCCGGCAAGACCAGCCCGCAGTTCTCCGGCCGTTCACTGGTTCTCGATTCGCCCTTACTGGAAAGCGTCCTGGATGGCGGCGAGCCCGTGGTGCTTGATGACGCGTCCACCCTGTTCGGGGAGATCGACCGTGGGATCACCGGCCCGCTGCTGGCAGTGGCACTAAGCACCCAGGGAGCACATCACGGGCTCCTCCTGCTGGTCCGGGACCGCGACGCGCTGCGCTTCGCCCGGACGGACATCGAGATGGGGGCCGTCTTTGGGTCCCATGTCGCCCTCGCCCTCGAACTCGCCCGCGTCCACCGGCTCCGCGAGGAACTGCTGGTCTTCACCGACCGGGACCGGATCGCCCGCGACCTCCACGATCTCGTGATCCAGCGGCTGTTCGCAGCCGGGCTGAGCGTCCAAAGCCTGACCCGCTTCACGAAAGATGAGCTCGCCACCGAACGGATCCGCACCATCACCGGAGAGCTTGACGAAGCGATCCGGAGCCTGCGGGACACCATCTACTCGCTCAAGAGCAGCAGCGGCGAAACGGAACTGCTCAGCGGACGGATCCGGCGGGTGACCCGCAGCTCGGCGAAGTCCATGCCCTTCCAGCCCCGCCTGACCATCACCGGGCCGGTGGACGCCGTCACTCCGGACAAGGCCGACAACGTCGTGGCCGTGGTGTCGGAGGGCCTCAGCAACGCCATCAGGCACTCCGGCGCGGACACCATCTCCGTGTCGGTGGGCGTGGTTAAGGGAAAGGTGACGGTGGTGATCACGGACAACGGAGCCGGCTTCGCAGAACCTGGAAACCGCCGTGGACTCGCCAACCTGGAAGACCGGGCGCGGATGCTGGACGGCGAATACACCATCACCAGCGCCCCCGACGCCGGCACGAGCCTCGAGTGGTCGGTGCCGCTCTAGCGGACTCAGCTACTAGTGGACACTGTGCGGGCGCGTGGCGTCGGCGTGGCTGCCGGGCGATACCGGTGACGCGGGCCCGGCGATGAAGACAGCGGCCTGGGTGCGCCGTTCGAAGCCCAGCTTGGCCAACAGCGAGGAGACGTAGTTCTTGACGGTCTTCTCCGCGAGGAACATTTCCGCGGCGATCTGGCGGTTCGTGAGGCCGCCACCCACCAGTTCCAGTACCCGCCGCTCCTGGGGTGTGAGGGAGGACGTCCGGGGGTCGACGTCGTCGGCCTCGACCAGGCTGTCCACAATGCCTGCGGCGACGCCCTCTGCGAAGAGAGACTCACCCGCGGCCGCCCGGCGCAGTGCCCCGATCAGGTCAGTGCCGCCGATCTCCTTGAGGACATAGCCGCTCGCGCCCGCCAGTACAGCCCCGCGCAGGGCCTGTTCGTCGTCGAAACTTGTCAGGATAATGCAGTTCAATGACGGGTCCACCGAACGGACATCGCGGCAGACCTCAATCCCGGTCCCGTCCGGGAGGCGCGCATCGAGGACACAGACATCCGGATGAAGGGCGGGTATGCGGCGGGTCGCCTCGACGGCGGAAGCCGAGCTTCCGACCACCAGGAAACCCTCACCTTCGAGGAGCTCCTGCAGGCCGCGCCTGACGAGTTCGTGGTCATCCAGGATAAAGACGCGGATGACGGCCGGTGCCCCGTCGGCTGCAGTGAGACCTGCATCTGCCCAGGCAATCATGATTCTCCTGTCCGGCGGCTTGCGCTGCCATGGGTGGTACGTTGCTCCCCAGCCTGCTCCGCAGACCGTGCCTGCGGGTCGTTCGTGCGGCCGCCAGTGTCGCTGACTCACATGCCGCCGTTGTTCCCATTGTCCGCTCCGGACGCCGTTTCCGTTCCCGACGACTGCAATTCTTCTCCGTGTAGGGAACCGCGACAAGGGTCCTAGGTCCTGCCGGGACGCCGCCGGCCTCCTGTCCCCATGACTTTTGGCCCTTGCCGCACCCCTTGCCGGCACGTCACTGTAGGCTGGACGCGCCAGCTGTTTGACGAAGGGATCTGCCATGACCGAAGCCAGGGACATCCGGACGATTGTGGTGGGGGTTGACGGTTCCGATGCCTCGGTCGAGGCACTGCGCCAGGCCCAGAGCCTCGCCGTACCGCTCGCCGCGAAACTGGTGGCGCTGGCCAGCTGGGACGTCCCTCCGGTCTACGACGGTTATGTCGCGATGGGAATTGACGACTTCGACGTCCGCGCCAGTGAAATCCTGAACGAGACGGTCGAAAAGGCCTTCGGGGCGGAAACCCCGGCCAACGTCGAAACCCGCCTCGTGCAGGGACACCCCCGGCACACCCTGATGGAGGCCAGCCGGGATGCCGACATGGTGGTGGTCGGACGCCGCGGACACGGAGGCTTCGGCGGAATGCTGATCGGGTCCGTGAGCTCGGCCCTCGTGGCCCACGCCCATTGCCCTGTGCTGGTGGTCCATTCCCCGGACACCAAGGCGGCCAAGTAGGGCCTGGGAGTCTCTATTCGAACGAAGCCCGGCGGGGATCGGAGAGCCGCGTGCGCCACAGGTCCGGATTGTTGACCTTGAACCGGCGGCCGGTCAGGGCCTTGGGGGAGAGCCGCACGTAGTAGTCCTTGCCTCCGGGCTGCCACGGTTCAAGCAGAAGGGCGTCGACCGCGTCCTTCTCTTCCTTAAGCTCAATCAACTGTGCCTCACCGCGGGCAACAACACTCCAGGCCTGCTGTTCGTGGGCGTCATAGCCGTCGATTTCGAAGGCAATGGGTTTGGCCGTCATCGCCGCCCACAGTTTGGTGCCGCCGGCCGTCCGGAAGACGATCGAGCGGCGCTCCAGGGCGAAGTTCACCGGAAAGACCTCCGGATGCCCGTCCACAATCAGGGCGATTCTTCCCACGACTTCCGTGTCCAGCAGCACCCAGCACTGGTCAATGGACAGTCCGAATTCTGGCGCAGGCGTCGTCTCTGTGTTCATGTGGACCCACGTTACGTACTGCGCCGGGCCCTCATTAGGGCCATAAGGCCCATGGACCCCGCTGGCCGGATTTGTTACAAGGCAGGACTCACCAGGGGCTCGGCTTGTAATCCTTCAGGAAGACCCCGAACTGGTCCTCGCCCGACTCGCCCATGACGATCGGATCGTAGACGCGGGCGGCGCCGTCGACGAGGTCCAGCGGGGCGTGGAAGCCCTCCTCCATCAGGCGCACCTTGGTGTAGTGCGGGCGCTCGTCCGTGATCCAGCCGGTGTCGACGGCGGTCATCAGGATGCCGTCGGCGTCCACCATCTCCTGGGCGCTCGTCCGGGTCATCATGTTCAGCGCCGCCTTGGCCATATTGGTGTGCGGGTGGCCGGGGCCCTTGTAGGCGCGGGAGAACTGGCCCTCCATGGCACTGACATTAACGATGTACTTCCGCCGCGCGGTGGAGCGCTTCATCGCCCCCCGGAGCCGGCTGACCAGCAGGAACGGCGCGGTCACGTTGCACAGCTGGACTTCGAGCATTTCCAGGGGATCCACCTCGTCAACCACCTGGGTCCAGCTGTTGACGCTGGCCACGTCCGGGACCAGGCCGCCGGCGTCGATGGCTGTGCCCGAAGCGATGCGCTCCAGCGACGCGGAACCGGTGGACAGTGCCAGCGAGGTCACCGCGTCCCCGGCCAGCACCGGGTGCTCCAGGACTGTGCTCGCGAGGGCCAGCGGGTGCTTGTCGTGGGCGTGGCCGAACGTCACGAGTTCCGGGCCTCCGTTGGCAGCCTGGAGGGCCGCGGGAAGGGGCTCGTCCTCGGCGTCGACCAGCGGCTTGTAGGCGTTGCCGGAGCGGCGCACGGTTTGGGCCGCATTGTTGATGATGATGTCAAGCGGGCCCGCGGCGTCCAGGGAATCGGTCAGGGCCATCACTTGCGAGGGGTCGCGCAGGTCAATGCCGACGATCCGCAGCCGGTGCAGCCACTCGCCGCTGTCTTCCATGGCGGCAAACCGGCGGGCGGCGTCCTTGGGGAAGCGGGTGGTGATGGTGGTGTGGGCGCCGTCGCGGAGCAGCCGCAGCGCGATGTACATGCCGATCTTGGCCCGGCCGCCGGTCAGGAGGGCACGCCGTCCGGACAGGTCCGTCCGGGCGTCCCGCTTGCTGTGGCTGAACGTAGCGCACTCCGGGCACAGCTGGTGGTAGAACGCGTCAACCTGGGTGTAGTGCTGCTTGCAGATGTAGCATGGCCTGGACTTGATCAGGTGTCCTGCGATCTCGCCGGTGGCGGACGGCGCGAGTTTGTTGCCGCGGGTTTCGTCGTCGATCCGGTCCGGGGCCGCCGTCGCGGTCTGGGCGATCACGGCCCGGTCGGCTTCGGCGATCAGGTCCCGCTTGCTGACCCGGCGGTGGCGCTTGACGGCCTTGAACATCTTCCCGGTGGCACGGCGCACTGACACGTAGTCCGGGTGCTCCTCGTCGTAGACGTGGATGCTGTTCAGGACCTTCAGGCAGGCCTGGATGTCCTCGGCGGTGAGATCGGACGGCAGATCGGGGGAGCTCATTGCCCCAATTTTACAGCCTGCGCAGGGCCCGGCCCGACGCCGGTGCCGGGCTCCCGCTGCAGCCGCCCCGGATCAGGGGGTGTCGTTGGACCGCGGAACCCTGACGCCGACGGCGGCGGCCTGCACTTCGGCCACCTTGTCCACGGAATCCCGCAGGGCGGGCCAGTTCTCCGTGGCAGCCCGGACCGCATCCGGGACCAGGATCAGGTTGGCAGCCGACAGCGCCCGCTCGGCGTCCCCGGGTTCGGGGACCAACTGTCCCTTCGACAGGACGGTGATGCCGGACTCGGTGACCTTGAAACCGCGGGACCGGTCCAGTCCATGGTCGAGGCCGATCGCGGCGCCCGCAGGGACCCTGACGTTCTTGTCGATGATGGCGCGCTTGACGACGGCGCCTTCCCCAATGTTGACCTTGTCCATCAGCACAGAGTCCAGCACCCGGCTGGACGTGCCGACGTAGACGTCGTTGGACAGCACGGAGCCTTCCACAATGCCACCGGAAATCACGGTTCCGCTGGCAACGATCGAATCGAGCGCGCTGCCGACCGTGTTCTTCGGGCCGCGGACGAACTTGGCCGGCGGCGAAATGCTCTGCCGCGTGTAGATCGGCCACTCCGAGTTGTACAGGTTGAACACCGGCACGGGCGAGATGAGGTCCATGTGCGCGTCGTAGAACGAGTCGATGGTGCCGACGTCGCGCCAGTAGGTGCGGTCGCGTTCGGTGGAGCCGGGGATCTGGTTCAGGGTGAAGTCGTAGACGCCGGCCTCACCCTTGTCGACGAAGTAGGGAATGATGTCCCCGCCCATGTCGTGCTTGGTGTCCAGCCGTTCGGCGTCGACGTGCAGGGCGTCGACAAGGGCGTCGGCGTTGAAAACGTAGTTGCCCATGGAGGCGAGGAACTGGGTGGGGTCAGCGGCGAGCCCCGGGGTGGAAGACGGCTTCTCGACGAAGGCGGCGATCTTCTCCGGGTTGTCCTGGTCCACTTCGATCACACCGAACTGGTCGGCCATGTGCAGCGGCTGCCGGACGGCCGCCACGGTGGCCTTGGCGCCGCTGGCGACGTGCTGGTCAACCATCTGGGCGAAGTCCATCCGGTAGACGTGGTCCGCGCCGACGACGACGACGATGTCCGGGTTCGCGTCGTGGATGAGGTTCAGGGACTGGTAGATGGCGTTGGCGCTGCCAAGGAACCAGCTCTTGCCGACCCGCTGCTGCGCGGGGACCGAGGCGATGTAGTTGCCCAGCTGGGTGGACATCCGCCAGGTTTCGGAAATATGGCGGTCCAGGCTGTGCGACTTGTACTGCGTCAGGACGACAATCTGCAGGTAACGGGAATTGACCAGGTTGGACAACGCAAAGTCAATGAGCCGGTAACTTCCAGCGAAAGGCACACCCGGTTTGGCCCGGTCCGCCGTCAGTGGCATGAGCCGGTTTCCCTCGCCACCTGCGAGGACAATGGCCAAAACTTTCCTATTCGGCATGGTGAGAGCTCCTGAACGCCTTTGTACTTCCCCAAACAGTCCGGCACGCCCGAACGTCTTCACACTAGATCAGTTACACCGTAACGACTACCTTGGGGTTTGTGCGTATAGACATTGTGACCAAAGAATTCCCGCCCGAAATCTATGGCGGCGCCGGGGTCCACGTGGCCGAACTCAGCCGGGTGCTGGCCCAGCATGTGGACCTGCAGGTGCGTGCCTTCGGCGCGCCCCGTGAACCCGGGTACCACGGAGCGACGGTCACGTCCTACGCCGTGCCCGAGGATCTCGGCGGCGCGAACGCCGCGCTGCAGACCCTGGGGGTGGATTTGCGGATCGTCCCGGACATCGCCGGGGCGGACCTCGTGCATTCGCACACCTGGTACGCGAATATGGCGGGGCACATCGCCTCGCTGCTGCACGGCATCCCGCACGTGCTCAGCGCCCACAGCCTGGAGCCGCTGCGCCCGTGGAAGGCCGAGCAGCTCGGCGGCGGCTACGCCGTGTCCTCCTGGGTGGAAAAGACCGCATACGAAGCCGCCGCGGCCATCATCGCCGTGTCCGAGGGCATGCGCCAGGACATCCTTCGCAGCTACCCCGAGGTGGACCCGGCCAAGGTCAAGGTGGTGCACAACGGCATCGATGTGAGCCTTTGGAACCGGGACGAAGGTGATGACGTCATCCGTGGCCTGGGGATTGACCCGGAGCGGCCGAGTGTGGTCTTCGTGGGCCGCAACACCCGGCAGAAGGGTGTGCCCTACCTGCTGCGGGCGGCCGCCAGGCTGCCGGCCGACGTCCAGCTGGTGCTGTGCCTCGGCGCCGCCGACACCCCCGAGCTTGCGGCCGAGACGGCCCGCCTGATCGAGCAGCTGCAGACCCAGCGCAGCGGTGTGATCCTGGTGGAGCGGATGCTGCCGCGCAACGAACTCATCCAGGTCCTCAGCCACGCCACCGCGTTTGCCTGCCCGTCCATCTACGAGCCACTCGGCATCGTGAACCTGGAGGCCATGGCCTGCGGCGCCGCCGTGGTGGCCAGCGCCACCGGCGGGATCCCGGAGGTCGTCCAGCATGGCAAGACCGGACTGCTGGTGGACATTGAGCAGGTCACGGACGGGACCGGCACTCCGCTGGATCCGGAGAAGTTCGTCACCGAATTTGCCGCCGCGCTGACCGAGGTCGTGTCCGATCCTGCCCGGGCCCGGGCCATGGGCCAGGCCGGCCGGCGCCGGGCTGAGGAACACTTCTCGTGGGAATCCATCACGGAAACCACCCTTGAGGTCTACCGCTCGGTGCTGCCCAAGGGTTCCTGACCCCGGCACCCCCCAAAGGGCAAGAGAACTAAGAGCAAGAGGACATAGGAACAGACGACGACGGCGCCGCCCCGGCAAGGGACGGCGCCGTCGTCGTGTCAGGGCCGGGTCAGGCGCCGGACTGCCTGGTCCCGTGGCCCTTGCGGGCCAGCAGGATTTTCTCGTCCACCGGAGCATCGCCGCTGGCGCGCTGCGTGCGGAAGTAGTCGCGGGCCTCGTCCTGGCGGACCTTCTCGGCGCCCGTGGCGATCTCGGCGCGGAGGTGTTCCGGGCCGAACCCGAAGGCGTCGACCAGGTCCAGGGCGTGCGGGCGGATCTTCACGAGCAGGCGGTTGATGTAATCGCCCACCGTCCGGGCGCGCTGCATGGAGAGCCGGCCGTTCATCAGGTACCAGGACAGGTTGTCCTCGATCAGGGACAAGCCGAAGAGGTCGCGCAGCCAGGTCAGGACCTTCCTGGTCCCCGGGTCGGTGACCTTGCCCAGCGCATCGGTGAACGCCTCCCATTGCAGCAGCTCGGCGTGCGCCTGGGCCGCCTCGATGAGTTCGTTCTGGTGGCTGTTGAACAACGCCGCCCCCTGTTGCTGCGGCAGCTTGTTGGCGCCCTTGAGGGCCGAGCCGACCTCGGCGACCATGGTCTGCACCCGGTCGGTCAGCAGTGCGCGCTGGCTCGCTTCGTCCTTGATCGCGATGGCAGCCTTCTGCACCGACCCGGAATCCGCCATGAACTGCGCCACGCCGCGCAGGCCGGTCCGGTGGATGGCGGCACCGGTGGCCTGGCCGACCACGTAGCGGGCCAGCACACCGAAGTTCACCGTGCGGAATTCCTTGGCGTAGTCGGCCAGCAGCCGCTTGGCGACGAGCTGGAGCAGCACGGTGTTGTCACCTTCGAAGGTGGCATAGACGTCGAGGTCGGCGCGCAGCGAGGCAAAGCGGTTCTCGATCAGGAAGCCGGCACCGCCGCACGCTTCACGGCATTCCTGCAGGGTGTCCAGCGCGTGCCAGGTGCTCAGTGGCTTGAGGGCCGCCGCGAGGGTTTCCAGGTCCTGGCGGTCCTCGTCCGTGTCGGCGCGGCCGGAGAAGACGTCGTCGAACTTCTGCAGCAGCTGCTCACTGGCGAAGCCCGCGGCGTACGTGGTGGCCAGCCGGGTGAACAGCCGGCGCTGGTGGCGCTGGTAGTCCAGCAGCACTTCCTCGTCGGTCGGCGATGACGCGTTGAACTGGCGGCGTTCCGTGGCGTACTGGATCGCCGTCTTCAACGCCAGCTTCGACGCGGTGACGGCGGCGCCGTCGAGCGAGACCCGGCCCTGGACCAGGGTGCCAAGCATGGTGAAGAACCGGCGGCCCGGGCTGGCGATGGGGGAGCTGTAGCTGCCATCGGCGTCGACGTTGCCATAGCGGTTCAGCAGGTGGGTGCGCGGGATCCTGACGTGCGTGAAGTGCAGCCGGCCGTTGTCGATGCCGTTGAGTCCGCCCTTGACGCCGTCGTCCTCGCCTCCGATGCCCGGCAGGAATTCCTTGGATTCGGGATCGCGGAGGTCCATATAGAAGGCATGGACGCCGTGGTTCACGCCCTGCGTCACCAGCTGGGCGAAGACAACGGCGGCGAGGCCGTCCATGGCGGCGTTCCCGATGTAGTCCTTCCACGCGGCTCGGAAGGGTGTGTGGACCACGAATTCCTCGGTCGCCGGGTCGTAGGTGGCGGTGGTGGCGATGCTGGCGACGTCGGAGCCGTGCCCGGTCTCCGTCATGGCGAAGCAGCCCGGGATGTCCAGGTTCATGATGCCGGGCAGCCACTTGGTGTGGTGCTCCCCGGTGCCCAGGTGGTTCACGGCGGAACCGAACAGTCCCCACTGGACGCCGGCCTTGATCTGCAGCGACGGGTCGGCGATGACGAGCTCCTGGAAGCCGGCGACGTTGCCGCCGTGCTCGTCGGCACCGCCGACGGCCGCGGGGAAGGCGCGGTGCACCGCGCCGTTCTCCACCAGGATCTTGAGCTGGCCGAACACGCGACGGCGGTGCTCGGTGTGGGTGAGGCCCTCGGTCTTGTGGAGTTCCGGTCGGCCTGCGAGCGCCCGCGCGGTGCGGCGGGTGTCGGCCCACTTGCCCAGAAGCAGCTCACCCAGCACTGCAACGTCGACGACGGGAGCCGCAGCGCCGGTTGTTGTCACCGGGCGTGAGGACGCCCGCGCCGGGACACGATTGGTCTTGGTGGAGCCCGCGGGGCGGTCGGCTAGTTCGGTCATGTCGATTCCTTCGTTGGTTCTGACAAGGTCGGTGCTGTTTGGGTCGGTGGCGTTTGGGTCGGCGCTGTTTGCGTCGGTGGCGTTTGGGTCGGTGGCGCCGTGCGGAGCTCGGGCGCGATGCCCAGGCACAGCCAGTCGGTGATCTGCCGTGCCATTGCCTCCTGGCCGGGCTTGGCGGGGGAGGCCGGGCTGGCGAGCCATTGTTCGCCGGCGTTCCGGACCAGGCCGATCGCAGCGTTCGGCCAGTATCCGATCACGGCCTCCCGTCCGGCGGAGTCGGCGAGGTGGTTGCGCATGGGCCGGGCGATCATGTCGCTGATCGCCGCGAAGAAGTGGCCCAGGGCCCCGGCGGTGGCGATATTGCCGCCGGCGGCTTCCGCCTCGCCGGGTGTGTAGCGCGTGACGAAGGTATAGACATTGGGGCTGGTTTCCGCCATCTGCAGGTAGGCGGAGACCATGGCGAACAGTCCCTCGCGGGGAGTCTGCGCGCTTTGGGCGGCTTCCTGGATGCGTCGCTGCATCTGGCTCAGCACCACTTCGCCCACGGCCTGCTGCAGCCCGGCCTTGTCCCCGAAGTAGCGGTAGAACACGGACTTGGACGTCCCCGCTGCGGCGGCAATGTCCTCCATCGACGCATCACTGCCGAGGCTGTGGACGGCCTTGCGGGCTGACTTAATCAGCTCGCGGCGGCGCTCTTCACGATGCGACTGCCAGCGCGAGGCGCGCCCGTCCACACTGCCGGCACCGGGCGCAGCGGAGCGGGCCGCACTGCCGCCGGGAAGATCAGGCTGGGGGATGTTCACGATACCCAGCGTATCAGGTACGCTGGGTATCGGTAACCCGCTTGAGCAAAGGAGACAGCCCATGTCCGTCAACGGACAGTCCGCACCCGGACCAAAGGAATCGACCACCGCAGTGGCTGCGCCAGCAGAAAACACAGCCGTAGATGCAGCAGAAAACGCAGCCGCCACCGGATTGGGAGCGCCGCAGCTCCGCAAGGCGGTCATCGTGGGCGGCAACCGCATTCCCTTTGCCCGGACCGGGGGCGCCTACACCAAGTCCTCCAACCAGGACATGCTGACCGCGGCCCTCGACGGGCTCATCGCCCGCTTCGGCCTGCAGGACGAACGCATCGGCGAGGTCGCGGCCGGCGCCGTGCTGAAGCACTCCCGTGACTTCAACCTGACGCGTGAAGCCGTGCTCGGCTCCGCACTTTCCGCGGAGACCCCGGCGTATGACCTGCAGCAGGCCTGCGCCACCGGGCTGGAAACGGTCCTGGGCCTGGCCAACAAGATCAAGCTGGGCCAAATCGACTCGGCCATAGCCGGCGGCGTCGACTCCGCCTCGGATGCCCCCATCGCCGTGAGCGAGGGGCTGCGCGAGGTGCTCCTTGACCTCAACCGGGCCAAGACGCTGCCGCAGCGGCTGCAGGTCCTCAGCCGCCTGCGGCCCAAGGACTTCGCCCCGGACGCTCCCAACACGGGGGAACCGCGTACCGGCCTGTCCATGGGGGAACACCAGGCGCTCACCACGGCGCAGTGGAAGATCACCCGGGAAGCGCAGGACGAACTGGCTTTCAACAGCCACCGCAACCTCGCCGCGGCCTACGACGCCGGGTTCTTCGATGACCTGCTCACTCCGTACCGCGGCCTCACCCGGGACTCCAACCTGCGCGCCGACACCAGCCTGGCGAAGCTGGCCACGCTCAAGCCGGTCTTCGGCAAAACCCTGGGTGCCGCGGCGACCATGACGGCCGGCAACTCCACCCCGCTCACCGACGGCGCCTCCACCGTGCTGCTCGCCGCCGAGGAGTGGGCCGACGCCCATGATCTGCCCAAGCTGGCCACCGTGGTCGACGGCGAGGCGGCGGCAGTCGACTTCGTGCACGGCAAGGACGGCCTCCTCATGGCGCCGGCTTTCGCTGTGCCGCGCCTGCTGGCCCGCAACGGGCTCAGCCTCGACGACATCGACGTCTTCGAAATCCATGAGGCCTTCGCCGGTACCGTGCTCAGCACCCTGGCCGCCTGGGAGGACGAGGACTTCGGCCGCACCCGGCTGGGACTGGACGGGGCCTTCGGCAGCATCGACCGGTCAAAGCTCAACGTCAACGGCTCCTCCCTCGCAGCCGGCCACCCTTTCGCCGCCACCGGCGGACGCATTGTCGCCTCGCTCGCGAAAATGCTGCACGCCAGGGGCCAGGTCAACGGCCGCCCGGCCCGCGGTCTCATTTCCATCTGCGCCGCCGGCGGCCAGGGCGTCGTCGCTATTCTTGAAGCCCACTAGGGGGATGCCATGACTGACAAATACACCGCACTGGTGAGCCGGGGACCCGGCAGGGACATCGCCAGGAAGCTCGGGCTGCCCCAGCCGGTGGTGCTGCGGCGCCACAAGCCCGGCCAGCCGCTCGTGAGCGGGCCCGTCCTGGTCCAGGGTGCCGGCAGCGGCGCCGACGAGCTGGCCGCGACCCTGCTGGCCTGGAACCTCGATGTGCGCCGCCATGCGGTGCCCAAGGAGAAGCTCGGCGCCATCATCCTTGTGCTGGATGAGCTGGCCCGCCCGGAGGACCTGGAAAAACCGGTCCTCACCGCGGCCACCTCGCTCCGGGACCTGGCCCCGAACTCCCGCGTCATCACCGTCTCCCGCACGGCGGCGGATGCTGCAAATCCGGACACTGCGGACCCGGCCGTCGCAGCCGCCCGCCAGGGTGTGGACGGGCTCCTCCGCTCGCTCGCGAAGGAGCTCCGTGCCGGCGCCACGGCCAACGGCATCCTGCTTTCCGACGGCGCCGGTACCACCAGCCCCAGCACCCTCGGCGCGCTCAGGTTCTTCCTCTCCGGCCGGTCTGCGTTCATCGACGGGCAGTTCCTCACCGTCAGCTCCACCGAAGGGCAGCTGCCGGCCGACGCCGGGAAACCGCTGGCGGGCAAAGTCGCCGTCGTGACCGGGGCGGCACGCGGCATCGGCGCTGCAATTGCACGCACCCTCCACCGGGATGGCGCCACGGTGGTCGTCGTCGACATCCCGGCGGCCGGGGACCACCTCGCGACCGTGGCCAACGAGGTGCACGGCACGGCCTTGCAGCTGGACATCAGCCGCGAGGACGCCGGGCAGCGGATCATCGACCACGCCGTGGAACGCCACGGTCGCCTGGACATCGTGATCCACAACGCCGGCATCACCCGCGACAAGCTGCTGGCCAACATGGACGCGGGCCGCTGGACCTCCGTCATCGCGGTCAACATCGCCGCGCAGCTGCGGATCAACGCGGCCCTGCTGGCCTCCGAGCATTTCCGCAGCTCGCCGCGGATTGTCTCCGTCGCCTCCACCAGCGGGATTGCCGGGAACCGCGGCCAGACCAACTATGCCGCCTCGAAGGGCGGCGTGATGGGCATGGTCCGGGCCACGGCTCCGCTGATCGGCACGCACGGCGGGTCCATCAACGCCGTCGCTCCGGGCTTCATCGAAACGGAGATGACCGCGAAGATCCCCTTCGCCACCCGCGAGGTCGCCCGCAGGCTGAACTCCCTCCAGCAGGGCGGCCAGCCGGGCGACGTCGCCGAGGCCATCGCGTTCCTGGCCAGTGACGCGGCCGGAGGCATCTCCGGCGAGGTCCTGCGCGTCTGCGGGCAGAACCTGGTGGGAGCATGACCCCATCACAGCCCGTCATCCTGGGGGAGATGCCGTCGCTGTCGAAACTGTATGTCAACGCGGCAGCCACCGCCGCCCGCCGCCGGGTCCTGGGCACCCATGCCGGTGCCGGGCTCCCGGAAACACGGCATGAGGTCCGCGGCGTCAAGGCGGCGGTCGAAAACCTCACGGCATACCAGCACCTGATCGGCGAGACCGCGAGCGATGTCCTGCCCGCCGGTTTCATCCATGCGCTGGCGTTCCCGCTGGCCATGAGCGTGATGAACCGCGATGATTTCCCGCTCCCGCTGCTGGGGATGATCCATCTGGAAAACCGCGTGGTGCAGTCCGCGCCCCTGCGGTTCAGCGAAGCCCTGGACATCCGGGCGTGGGCGGAGAACCTGCGCGGGCACCGGTCGGGCACCCAGCTGGACCTAGTCACCGAGGTGCGCCGCCCGGGGGAGGACGCTGTCAGCTGGCGGGGCGTAGCCAGTTACCTGGCGAAAGGTGTGTTCCTGCCCGGAATCGACAAGCCCACGGCCGCGCCGGTTCCGGCGGGTTTTTCCGCGCCGGATCCGACCGCGCTGTGGCAGCTGGGCGTGGACACGGGGCGCGCCTACGCCGCCGTGTCCGGCGACTTCAACCCGATCCACCTGAGCGTCCTCTCCGCCAAGGCCCTGGGGCTGCGCCGGTCGATAGCGCACGGCATGTATTTGGCGTCGAGGGCCCTGGCGGACGTGGGGGCCGCCAAGGGCGAGACTTTCAGCTGGGATGTGGCCTTCGAGGCGCCGGTGTTCCTGCCGGCCCGCGTGGCCCTGGACATCAGTACGGTAAAGGACGCTGACGGGGCGTGGCAGCGCTCGGACTATGTCGCCTGGAACTCACGTTCAGGGCGCAAGCACTTCAGCGGATCGGTTGCCGCCCTCCAGTAGTGCCGGCAGCAACAATCGACGGCGGCGTCCGCCCCGGAATGGGGCTGGCACCGCCGTCGCTGTTGGGGTACTTGGCCTGGTCCTTCCTCAGCTAGCTCCGGTCCGCGGCGGACGTCGCGACGCGCAGCATCCGGTGCAGGCTCAACAGGATCGATTCGACGGCGCTCGGGTCGTCGGTTGCGGCTTCCTCGGCACCGACGCGTGCGGTCAGGGCCTTGACGGCGGCGTCGGCTGTTTCGCTCAGTTCCGACTGCCGGTCCGGGCTCCCCTCCTGGATGGAGCGCAGGACGTCGCCCACCGCAGACATGGCGTCGGCCAGTGGTGCGGCGTATTCATCCGGCACCACAAAGGGCATGTCCTTGGCCCAGATGACATCCGAGAGCACCTGCGTCACGTCCTGGACATGGAAGGTCACCTGTTCCAGGTCCCGCAGGTTGCGGTAGTCCAGTTCGATGTCCCGCGGATGGAGCCTGCGGCGCGGGTTCGCCCGCCGGCTGGCGTCAGCCTTTTCCACGGCCAGGCGCACCGAGCGGGCGGACGCTGCGAGCGCGTCGGACCGCCTGGACCAGTCTTCGTGTTCCGGCGGCCAGCTTTCCTTCAGCGCCTTGGCCATGTCCCGGAGCTGCTGGGCAAGTGCCAGGCGCAGTTCGGCGATGCTGAGCTCAGCGGCGCGGAAGTGCAGCGGCGGGAAGACCAGCAGATTCACGAGGATGCCCACCGTGACCCCGGCACCCATCTGGAGGAGATAGCCGAAGGAGAACTGGTCAGGGTTGTGGCCGCCCACCAGCAGGACCAGCAGTGCCGCCGTCGGGATCCAGTCCCGGCCGGCGCCGATCTTCGGAAGTCCGGCCAGGATCACGCCGAAAGCCATCACCACGCCGACCGTCAGCGGCGTCGGACTGCCGAGGATGAACAGCACGAAGGCCAGCCCAACCCCGATCGCCAGCCCCGCCAGCGTCTGCACACCCTGCCGCATCGACCCGGCGACATTCTCGTACATCACCACCAGGGCGCCCAGCGGCGCGTAATAGGGGTAGTCGGCCGCGGAACCCGGCATGAACGGGGCGATCGCGAACGCAATTCCCGCGGCCAGTCCAGCCTTCAGCGCCAGCTGCAGCCGTGGCCAGAGCAGCGCCGATGTGACGTTGGCGGCCACTATCCGCCAGAGCCGCCGAAACAATGACGGGCCCCCGGTGTGTGTTGCCTCGTCTGTAGTAGTCATCCCGGCTAACCCTAGGGTGGGGGGGTTGCTGCGACAAGTGGACGAACCGCGGCCGGGCACCGCCAGGGTTCAGGCCGCCCCGTGCCCCGGAGCAACTTCTTCCCCGGCCCGGACCGGGCCGGGCGGTGTTCCGGCGCCGAAGGGGCGTCCGCCGAGGGCTTCCCTGCCGTGCGCGCTCAGCCAGTTCCCGAGTCCGGGCCCGGCCGGAACGATCCCGGTGGGGTTGATGTCCTCATGGACGATGTAGTAGTGCTGCTTGATCTGCACGAAGTCGGTCGTGTCGCCGAACCCTGGGGTCTGGAACAGGTCGCGGGCGTAGGCCCACAGTGCGGGCATCTCGCTGAGTTTCTGCCGGTTGCACTTGAAGTGTCCGTGGTAGACGGCGTCGAACCGTGCCAGCGTTGTGAAGAGCCGGACGTCGGCCTCGGTGATGGTGTCTCCCACCAGGTAGCGCTGGCCGGTGAGGCGCTCCTCCAGCCAGTCCAGGGCAGTCCACAGCCGGTCGTAGGCGGCGTCGTACGCTTCCTGGGAGCCTGCGAAGCCGCAGCGGTACACGCCGTTGTTGATTTCGGTGAAGACCCGCTTGTTGACGGCGTCGATCTCCCCGCGCAGGGCCTCCGGGTACAGCTCCGGAGCGCCCGCCCGGTGGTAGGCGGCCCACTCCGTGGCGAAGTCCAGGGTGATCTGCGGGAAGTTGTTGGTCACCACCTGGCCGGTGGTCACGTCCACGATGGCCGGGACGGTGATGCCGCGGGGATAGTCCGGGAAGCGGCGGAAGTACCCCTCCTGGATGCGCTCGATGCCGAGCACGGGATCCCTGCCGCCGGGATCAAGGTCAAACGTCCAGGAGCGCGCATCGTGGGTAGGTCCGGGCTGGCCGAGGGAAATGGCGTCCTCAAGGCCAAGGAGCCGCCGCACGATCACGGTCCGGTTGGCCCAAGGGCAGGCACGGGCCGCGATCAGCCGGTAGCGTCCCGGCTCCACCGGCCAGCCGGGCTCGCCATTGACGCCAGGGGCGCCGTCGCGGGTGATCCGGTCCTCGATGTAGTTGGTGTCGCGGGTGAATTCCTCGCCGCCGGTGACATAAGCACCCTTGGTGCTGAACCCTGGGTCGTCGGTGTGTGGTGGGCGCATGATCCCAGCCTATGCCGGGGTGTCGCCGGGTCCGGGCAATGTTGCGCCCGGCAGGGTCACGAACACCTGTGACATAGGCTGCCAGGCAACCCACCAGGCGGCACCGACGACAGCGGCGAACAGCACGATCCACACCGCGGCGGGGATGCGGGTGGCCCGGGCGAGCAGGTAGGCGTCCGACGTCGCCAGCCGGTCCCGGCGCCGCAGGTGCACGTTGGCCAGCTTGCCGAGGTCGCGGATGGCAGCGACCAGCAGGGCCAGGCCGAGCACGATCATGACGTGGCCGTTGAGTTCAGGCGGGACGAAGAGCACGAGCAGGACGGCGGCGAGGACCGCGGCGGCGGTGATGAGCAGTCCGATGCCGTTGCGGATGAACAGGAACGACGCCAGCAGGATGAGGGTTCCGAGCGACATCGCCGCCGGGCCCCAGCCGTTGAAGCCGCTCCAGACCATGGCGGCGCCGACGACGGCCGGGACCGGGTAGCCCCAGAAGGTGGACCAGACGGCCGCGAGGGGACGCCGGCTGTACGTGGTGGTGGTGCCCGAGTGGTCCAGGCTCAGGCGGATGCCGCCGAGGCGCTGTCCGGTCATCAGCGCGGCGAAGGCGTGGCCGAGTTCGTGGGTCACCGTGGCCAGCAGTCCGAAATACCGCCACGTCACACGGGGCAGGGAGAGCGCGACGGCGAGGAGGACCACCAGCACGAGTTCGGTGCCGGTGACGTGCGGGAGAGGGGAGTGGGTGAATCCGGCGACAATCCGGCTCCACCAGGTTTCGGCAGCGTCGGTCATGCCGTTGTCCGTCCTGTTCGTCCTGGTGCTCCGACGCTGCCGAAAGGGCCGGCACTGTGCCGGATGCAGTACGGTGTCCACGGCCTGGCCTCCAGCCGGCCTTCCGCGATCTGCTCCCCGCACACGGCACAGACGCCGTAGGTCCCGGCATCGATCCGTTCCAGGGCCGCATCGATCTGCGCAAGGCCCTGCCGGCTCTGTTCCAGCAGGGCCGAGGCCTGGGAGAGCTCAAACGCGATGGTCGCTCCCTCGGGATCGTGTTCGTCGTCGACGTTGGAGTCCTGCCGGGCGGCGTTCACCGAGGTGATGTCCCGGCTGAGCGCGGGAAGGAGGGCATGTTTCCGGCGGCGCTCCTCCTGGAGGAGAATCCGGAACCGTTCGACGTCGACCATAGGCTGCAAGGCTAGCGCGGAGGTTGGGGCGCCGCCTAAAGCTGGCCAGGGGCCCTGGTTGGGGCCGAAAGGCCCGGTGCCCGGCGGGAAGCCCGGGCCTACAGTGGGGAAGGGAGCCTGTGCGCCCGTATCGGCGCGCCCCCTATCCCGCCGAACCCCGGATCCAGCACAAACCAGCACAAACAGGAGACGTCATGGATCAGCCCGCGGAGAACACGAAGAATGCCGAGGAGGAAGCCGGGGCCCTGGCGGCGGTGGAGCACCACCACGCCGGCATGCTCAAGCGCCTCAATGCGCTGACGGAAACGCTCACCCATGCCGTCCAGACAGGGGACACCGTGGCTGAGTATGATGCGCACGAGGTCCTGGTGGAATGGTGCGAGACCGATCTCGTCCCGCACGCGCTGGCTGAGGAGGAGCCACTCTATAGCCCGCCCCGGAACACGCCGCAGGCAAAGCTCCTGGTGGAGGGGATGCTGGCCGAGCACCAGGTGATCGTGGGCCTGGTCGAGGACCTGCGGGGATCCTCCGGAGTGGACTCCGCCGTGGCTGCCGGTTCCATCCGGAATATCTTCGCCCTGCACCTGGATAAGGAAAACAGGCTCCTGATGCCGTTCATCGTTGCTTCCCCTGAACTGTCACTCGCGCGCGCCGTCGAGGGCCTGCACGAACTGGTCGGAGAAGCCCACGTCCATCAACACGGGACGGGGCAAGCGGGCAGCGTCTAGAGTTGCCCCATGGCGGATGGAATGCACCACAACAGCTCTCCCGGCACAGACTCTTTGTTGCAGGAACTCGCGGCGGCCCACGGCGTGGGTACCTCCTATTGGGGCTGGGACGGCGTTGAACGCTCCGTGTCGGACCATACCCTGCGCGGTGTACTGGCCGCCCTGGGCGTCCCGGCCGGGGAACCCGACGAGATGGAACGGTCCCTGGCGGAGGCGGGACTGGCGCCGTGGCGGCGCCTGCTGCCTCCGGTCGCCGTCGCCCGCGAAGGGCAGGAGTTGTCGGTTAACGTCCATGTACCGCACGGCAGCCCCGCGAAAGTCTGGATTGCCGCGGAAGACGGCACCAGGTACGAGGTGGCCCAGCGGGACAACTGGGACGCCCCTGTCGACGTCGACGGCGTCCTCACCGGCCGGGCGACCTTCGTGGTCCCGGACCGGGTTCCCCTCGGGTGGCACACCCTGCTGGCGGACAACGAAGGCACGCTGGCCCAGTGCCCGCTCATCGTCACACCGCGCAGGCTTGGCACGACCGGGGCGCTCGCCGGACGGCGGAACTGGGGACTGACCGCGCAGCTCTATTCCGTGCGGTCCTCCCGTTCGTGGGGTATTGGTGACTTCGCGGACCTTGCGGACCTCGCCACGATGACAGGCCAGGAGGGTGCCGGTTTCCTGCTCGTCAACCCCCTGCACGCCGCCGAGCCCCGGCCCCCGGTCGAGGATTCGCCCTACCTTCCCACGACGCGGCGCTTCTTCAACCCCCTCTACCTGCGCGTGGAGGAGATCCCCGAATACGGCTATCTCGACCCGAAGGGCAGGGCGGAGGTGGAGCGGCTGGCCAGCCGGCAGCGCGCCGCCAACCATACGACCGCCCTGCTGGACCGGAACGGCAGTTTCGGTGCAAAACTGGCGGCCCTCGAGCTGCTGTTCGCTGTCCCGCGCGACCCCGCCCGGGCCCTCGCGTTCGCGGAATTCTGCACCGGGCAGGGGCAGGGACTCGACGACTATGCCCTCTGGTGCGCCCTGGCCGAGAAGCTGCCCCCGGGCGCGCCGCAGTGGGCAGCGCAGGCAACCGCACCGGACACCGCCTACTGCCGGGAGCAGCGGGCCCTGCTCGCCGGCCGGATCGAATTCCACCGCTGGCTGCAGTGGCTCTGCGACCAGCAGCTGGAAGCCGCCCAACGCTCGGCCCGGCGGTCCGGCATGGAAATCGGCGTCGTCCACGATCTTGCGGTCGGGGTGAAACCGGGTGGCTCGGACGACTGGTCCCTGGCCGGCGTGCTGGCCCGGGACGTCACGGTCGGGGCGCCCCCGGACATGTTCAACCAGCAGGGACAGAACTGGACCCAGCCGCCCTGGCACCCGGGCCGGCTCGCCGAGTCGGGCTATGCCGCGTACCGGGACATGCTCAGGACCGTGCTGCGCCATGCCGGCGGGATCCGGGTGGACCACATCCTGGGCCTGTTCCGGCTGTGGTGGATCCCGGCGGGGGCCGGGCCGGAGGACGGCACTTACGTCTACTACGACCACGAGGCCCTGATCGGCATTCTGGCCCTGGAGGCGCAGCGGGCCGGGGCGGTCGTGATAGGCGAGGACCTGGGGGTGTTTGAGCCCTGGGTCCGGGACTATCTGGCCGAACGCGGGATCTTCGGCACCTCGATCCTCTGGTTCGAGCACGACGCCGATGGCCCAATTCCGCCGGAACGGTACCGGCAGCAGTGCCTGACCAGTGTCAACACCCACGACCTTCCCCCTACGGCCGGCTACCTGGCCGGCGAGCACGTCACCCTTCGCGAATCCCTGGGCCTCCTGCAGCGCCCGGTGGAAGAGGAACGGGCGGAGGCGGCCGCCGAGCAGCAGGCGGTGCTCAGCCTGCTGCGGGAACGTGGCCTGCTGCCTGAACCGGGCCACGTGGACGTACAGGGCACTGTTGAGGCGCTGTACGCGTTCACCACCCTGACGCCCTCGTCCCTGCTCGGCGTCGCACTCGTTGACGCGGTGGGCGAAACCCGGACCCAGAACCAGCCCGGCACCAGCACGGAGTATCCCAACTGGCGCATACCGCTGGCCGGGCCGCGCGGGCCCGTCCTGCTGGACGCGCTGCAGGCCGATCCCGGTTTCCGCTCCCTGGTCGGCACCATCCGGGCCGCACTGCCTCTTCACGACTAGGGGCGGTGGGGGTGCAGTGAGGCGCTTTGGCGGTCCCGTCCCGGCCGCTCTCCTTGCGCTGGGCCTGCTTCTTGCCGGGTGCACCGGTCCCGGGCCGGCACCCTCCCCGGCACCGTCGACGTCGACGCCGGGTACCGGGCCGTCCTCCCGGCCGGCCACGGGTACCGCGTCACCGTCCGGTCCTGCCCGGCGCGCGGTGGACCATGTGGTCATCATCGTGATGGAGAACAAGGCCGCCGAGCGGATTCTGGGAGCCGATGACGCGCCGTACCTGAACAGCCTGGCGAAGGACTACGCCCTGGCAGCCAACTATCACGGGATCACCCGGCCCAGCCTGCCGAACTACATCGCCCTGACCAGCGGAACCACGGCCGGTATCACGAGCAACTGCGACCCCGAGGCAAACAGCTGCCAGGCAGATGTGCGCACCATTGCCGACGAAATCAGCGGGTCGGGCCGGGACTGGCGGATGTACGCAGAAGGCATGCCGGAGCCGTGCCTGGCCGAGGACTCCGGACGATACGCGGTGAAGCACAACCCGTTTATGTACTATCCGTCCGTGACGGATGACCGGGATTTCTGCTCCAACCACGTGGTACCCCTTGACCGGCTGGACGAGGACCTGAAGACTGCCCGGGGCCTGCCGGACTACGTCTTCATCACTCCCGACATGTGCAGCGACACCCATGACTGCCCGGTCCGGACCGGCGACGACTGGCTGTCCCGGCAGGTTCCCAAAATCCTCGCCTCGCCGGCGTTCACCACACAGAACTCACTTCTGGCCGTCACCTATGACGAGGGGAGCGGTGCCAGCAACCAGGTGGTCACCGTCCTCGCCGGTCCTGCGGCGCGGAAAGGCTTCACGTCAGACACCCGGTACACGCACTACTCCTTGCTGCGCACGATTGAAGACGTGTGGGGCCTGGCCCCGTTGACGGACAATGACCGGAATGCCGCGTCCATGGTCGAGTTGCTGAACCAGTGCACCGGGAACGGCGCGGGGTGTTGATTGCCAACGGACTCGGCCGGGCGCCCGGCCGGCCGCAGCGCCGGCCGCGGCGTCATCCTGAAGATATGGGCGTCTCGGAGAAGTACGAATTGCAGCCCGGAAGCCCGTTCGCATACCCTTGCATGAAGGCGTCCGCCCGGTCCTGGATAGGGCTCGCCGCCTCACCCTGACCCGGCGGTGCAATGGCCGCCAGCAGGGTGTTGACGTCGCCCAGGTCGCCGGGATATGCCAGATTGCCGGCCTGCGCCGCGTGAGCCACCCAGGCGCCGGAAATACAGTCCGCCTGGTTCTCAAGCAGTATGTTCTCCTCTTCGGTCTCCGGGGCCGGGACACCCTTGATGCTTTGGATGTGATGCCCCCATTCATGGGCGTAGCCGACGGCGGGCGCCGCACCCCCGACGCCGTTGTAAAGCTGCCACAGGGCGTCCTGGCCGGCGTAGATTGCCTTGTCTGCCGTGCAGTACGAGTAGTCCTGGCTGGTGTATTCTTCTGGGCTGCCATCGTCCTTGACGCACGCCGTGGCGCCGGTCAGGCCAGCCGCCACGAAGTAGAACGACGTCGGCCGGTTCTCCACCCCGTATTTCTCGTCGAACATCGGCGCTGTCACCGCGATGACGTGGCCAAGGAAGCCGGGCATGTCGGCATAGCTGTGGCAGCCTTCCGGTGACCCCTTCGGGCAGTAGAGCCGGCCCTTGCTCGCGGCGAACTCCGGGGCGGCCACCGGCGTGGCGGCCTCCAGCGCGGCGGGTGCCGGACGGGAAGCGAGCGGGGCATCGGTCGGTCCGGGGGTGGGGGACGGGGTTGTGCTGGCCTCGCCGCCGGGTGCGGAACTTGCATGCGGTGAGAATCAACAGGGAAGCGGGCAGCTCGATCGCTGCGGCTGTACGACGGTTCATGGTACTCCTCGGTCGCCGGTGAGACCCCAGGTGCTGCCAGTTCCGACACGACTCGGTGAGTGTTCCCCCCCCGGGCACAAGGATAGGGTTGCCGGTACGCCGTGTCCACGCCAAACTGGCAGCATGGGCGCACAGCCGATACTAAGGACCCCGTGAGCCCCCTCGACGACCTCAATCAGCGCCTGGCCGACCGGCTCGACGAATTCGTCTACAACATCGACAACCGGCCCGACAATGCGTGGCTGCGGTTCATGGTGCTGCTTCAGGGCGCGTTCTGCGCGGCCGTCGCGGGTGGCGTCACCTTCGTGGTGGGTGCCTGCGCCCGCGTCGAGGACGGGTATGCGCTCACGGGCCTCACAGCATTGGGCGGGCTGGCGGGCCTGTGGTGGTGTGTCGCCGCGATGCAGCGCCTCGGGCGCAGGGCCAAAGCCGAATACGTCCGGCACGGCGGCAACCCCGCCGGAACCAGCGACCTTCTCTTCGGCGCCGTGGTCTACACGGTCATGCCTGACGGCCGGTGGAAGTGGCCGGAACCGGGCTCCAGCGGCGAATGACCTGCTGCGGCTCAGGGTTGTGGGATAAAAGGTGTGTACGGATTGTGCATACTTCCCAGTGGCGGCGCCGTTCGCCATCCGGGGCGTCTTTGAACACGTTTTCCGGCCCTTGGGTCCTGTGTTTGCGGCGTGTCCGTGTCAAAGTGCCCCCGGACCGCCTACGACGGGCGAAGCCCCGGGGCGCGCCCGGGTCCGCTTGCTCAGGGTCCAGGCAGGACGCGCCGGCACGCCGGGGATATAAACACGTTTTTGTCCTAATTACCCGCGGCTCAGGCTGCTAACCCGCTAACCCCTAACCCCCAGGCTGGAGCCCTCGTGGGGACACAAAAAGGCCCCGGAATCCATGGGGTTCCAGGGCCTTTTCCTGTTGTGCGCGGAGGGGGACTTGAACCCCCACCCCCTTTCGAGGACTAGCACCTCAAGCTAGCGCGTCTGCCATTCCGCCACCCGCGCAGGTGGTATTCGGTGAACCTTTTCGCCTTTCAGCGTTTCGGTTTTCTCCGAAGCAGCGAGAAAGACTCTAGCATGAAGTTTCCCGAAACAAATAATCGGGGCCTTCAGGGGCATGTGGGTAGGCTGAAGCGAGCAACCGCGCCGACGCCACGAGGAGTGACCATGACTGAAATCAGGCCCGAGGACGAAGTCGTCAGAATCTGCCAGGAACTGATCCGGATCGATACGTCCAACTACGGTGACGGCTCCGGCCCGGGGGAGCGGGCCGCCGCCGAATACACCGCGGGGCTGATGACCGAGGTGGGGCTGGATGCCGAAATCTTCGAGGCTGCACCGGGCCGCGCCAGCGTGGTGACCAGGCTTGCCGGGGAGGACCCGTCCGCCAGCGCCCTCGTGGTCCACGGACACCTGGATGTTGTCCCTGCACTCCGCGAACAGTGGTCGGTGGATCCCTTCGGCGCCGAACTCAGGGACGGCATGATCTGGGGCCGGGGCGCCGTGGACATGAAGGACATGGACGCCATGATCCTCGCCGTCCTGCGGAACTTTGCCCGCACCGGACGCAAGCCCAAGCGGGACCTGATCTTCGCTTTCTTCGCTGACGAGGAAGCCGGCGGCACCTACGGGGCCCGTTACGCGATCGAGAAGCGGCCCGAACTCTTTGACGGCGCCACCGAGGCCATCTCCGAGGTCGGCGGCTTCTCCGCCACCATCGGCGGGCAGCGCACCTACCTGCTCCAGACCGCCGAGAAAGGCCTGTCCTGGCTCCGTCTCGTCGCCCACGGCCGTGCGGGCCACGGCTCCCAGATCAACACCGACAACGCCGTCACGCGGCTGGCCAGCGCGGTGTCCCGGATCGGCGAGTACCGGTGGCCGGTGGAACTGACCCCCACCACCCGGCAGTTCCTTGACGGCGTGACGGAACTCACGGGGGTGGAGTTCGACCCCGACGACCCGGACAAGATCCTCAAGGAACTCGGCACCGTGGCCCGCTTCGTCGGCGCCACCCTGCAGAACACCACCAACCCCACCCTGCTCAAGGGCGGTTACAAGCACAACGTGATCCCCGAATCAGCCGAGGCACTCATCGACTGCCGCACCCTGCCCGGCCAGGAGCAGCACGTCCTCGAAGTCGTGCGCGAGCTTGCCGGCAAGGGTGTGGACGTGAGCTACGTCCACAACGACGTCTCCCTGGAGGTTCCGTTCGCCGGCAACCTCGTGGACTCCATGATCGACGCGCTGCACGCGGAAGACCCGGGCGCCAAGGTTCTGCCGTACACCCTCTCCGGCGGCACGGACAACAAGTCCCTCAGCCGGCTCGGCATCACCGGCTACGGCTTCGCCCCGCTCCAGCTCCCGGACGAACTGGACTTCACCGGGATGTTCCACGGCGTGGACGAGCGCGTCCCCACCGATTCCCTGAAATTTGGCGCACGGGTCCTGGATACCCTGCTCACCAACTACTGAGGCCGGAATGACGACGCCATTGAACCCTGAAGACGTCCTGCCCGACGCCCTGCTGGAACTGATCCGCGGCCGCGCCGCCGGCTACGACCGGGACAACGCCTTTTTCCACGAGGACCTGGAGGAGCTGGCGGCGGCCGGCTACCTGAAGATTTTCGTCCCGGCCTCCGACGGCGGACTGGGACTCGGGCTCGCGGCGGCGGCGCAGCTGCAGCGGCGGCTTGCGACGGCGGCGCCCGCCACCGCACTGGCCATCAACATGCATCTGGTGTGGACCGGCGTCGCGCACGTCCTGGCCGCCCGTGGCGACGCCTCGCTCGACTTTGTCCTCCGGGAGGCCGGGCAGGGGGAGATTTTCGCGTTCGGGAACTCGGAGGCGGGGAACGATGCGGTGCTGTTCGATTCCCGCACCTCCGCCGTCCCGCAGCCCGGTGGCGGCTACGCCTTCACCGGCCGCAAGATCTTCACGAGTCTCTCGCCGGCCTGGACCCGGCTGGGGATCTTCGGCAAGGATGCCTCGGCCGGGGACGGCGCCGGACAATTGGTCCACGGCTTCATCGCCAGGGACACCCCCGGTTACGAAATCCTGGCCGACTGGGACACCCTGGGCATGCGGGCCAGCCAGTCGAACACCACGGTCCTGGCTGGTGCGGTGGTGCCGGCGGAGCGCATCTTCCGGAAACTGCCGGTGGGCCCGACCGCGGACCCGCTGATCTTCGCCATATTCGCCTGCTTCGAGACACTGCTCGCGGCCGTCTACACGGGCATCGGCGAGCGGGCCCTCACCCTGGGGGTCGAGGCCGTGAAGCGACGGACGTCGTTCAAGAACGAAGGGCGCAGCTACGCCCAGGATCCTGACATCCGCTGGAAGGTCGCCGACGCGGCGATGGCGATGGACGCGCTGTACCCCCAGCTGTCCAGCGTGGCCGCGGACGTCGACGCGCTGGCCGATCATGGCGGCCAGTGGTTCCCGAAGCTGGTGGGACTGAAAGTCAGTGCGACGGAGACAGCCCGCACCGTTGTGGACCTGGCCATCAGGGTCTCCGGGGGATCGAGTTACTTCCGCGGTTCCGAACTGGAACGGCTGTACCGTGACGTGCTGGCGGGAATGTTCCACCCCTCGGACGA
Source organism: Pseudarthrobacter kochi (assembly GCF_055412805.1). Classification (NCBI taxonomy): domain Bacteria; kingdom Bacillati; phylum Actinomycetota; class Actinomycetes; order Micrococcales; family Micrococcaceae; genus Pseudarthrobacter; species Pseudarthrobacter kochi. Next base: position 62,770 of record NZ_JBVAYV010000006.1, on the reverse strand, counting down.
CGAATCGGCGCACAACACCGTGGCGAACGCGTGGCTGGGACCGCTGGAGACGCCCTAGACGGTCCGCCGGACCCCGGAACCCTAAACGGTCCGCTGGACCTGCGTCACCCGGCGGCGGAGCCAGAAGCGGCGGCTGCCGCCTAAATACAGCACACTGCGTTCGAGTTCCCACTTGCCGTACTCGGAATGCTCGACCAGGCGGCGGCGCGCTTCGGGCAGGGAATCTTCAGGGCTGACGGTCAGTACGAGGTACTCGTACTGCCTCACGTAGTCCCGTTCCCGCCGGACCGAGCTGCTGAGAAAATGTTCTTTCATTGCTCTCCATTTTCTCCTTTTTCCGGCTAACGTGAAGTCATGAGCATCGATCCGCGTGTCGCGCTTGAAGCCCTGACGAATGCCCTGGCAGAACACCTCGCCGCTGCCTCGTCACGCCGGGGAGCCGGGGACCCCGCGGTCGAGGCGGCATTTTTCGCACTTGCCGAGGCCTTTGAAGTCTACGACGACTCACTCTATGAAGCGTATGGCGAAGTGACGGGGCTTGAAGTCATGGATGACGGCATCGATGAGGACGAAGACGAAGACATCGACGACGAGGAAGACCTCGAAATCCTCCAGGACTAACCCGGCTGTTAAGCCAGGGGCCAGGCGAGCCGGCCGCTAGGCGGGATTGGAAACGTCCTCGAGAGCCTGGGCGATCTGGGGCGGAAGCGGCGCCAGCGTCGAATCCAGGATCTCCTTGAGCTGCACCGGCGTGCGGGGACCCACAACCGCCGTCGCAACACCGTGCTGGGACAGCAGCCAGCTCAGTGAGACGTCCAGGGCTGTCCGCCCCAGTCCCTTCGCCGCCATCGCTACAGCCTCCACCACGCTGGACGCGGAACCCTCAAGATACGGTTCCACATAGCCGGCCAGCCGCGCATGGGCCGCCCGCGAATCCGCCGGAATGTGCCCGCGGTACTTACCGGTCAACACCCCGCGACCCATCGGACCCCACGCCATCAGTCCCAGTCCGGCGTCCTCAATGGCAGGAATGAGTTCGGCCTCGGGGGAGCGCCGCAGCAAGGAGTATTCCGACTGGTTCGCGACCAGCGGGAAGCCCGCCACCGCCGCAGCCTTTGCCGTCTGCCAGCCGTTGAAGTTGGATACTCCTACGTAGCGTGCGCGGCCCGAGCGCACGGCGAATTCGAGCGCGGACAGGGTTTCCTCCAGCGGGACGTTGACGTCCCAGGCCTGGGCGAGCCAAAGGTCCACGTAGTCGGTACCCAGCCGGGCCAGGCTCGCGTCCAGGCCCGAGAGCATGCCGTTCCGGGAAGTGTCGACGCTGCGCCGGCCGTCCGGCGTCGACACCCCGGCTTTCGTGGAGATGACCACTTCGGAGCGGGCAACAACGTCGCCCAGCATGCCGCCCAGCATCGCCTCGGCCTGGCCGTCGCCGTAGGACGCCGCCGTGTCGATCAGGGTCCCGCCGCCGTCCGCGAAGGTGCGCAGCAGCGCCGAAGCATCCTGCTCATCGGTTTCCCGGGCCCAGGACATGGTGCCGAGGGAAAGGGCGGACACGCGCAACCCACTGTTGCCGACATAACGCTGCTGCATGTCAGCTAGCTTACGGGGATTCGGAAAGCTTCATGACGTAGGGTCTATAAACGTGAACTGGTTTGAAGCGGCCTTTCTGGGCCTTGTGCAGGGACTGACAGAATTCCTCCCGATTTCCTCAAGCGCCCATCTGCGGATCGTTGGCTCCTTCCTTCCCAACGCCGCCGATCCCGGCGCCGCGTTTACGGCCATCACCCAGCTCGGCACGGAAACCGCGGTCATTGTCTATTTCTGGCGCGACATTGTGCGGATCGTCAAGGCGTGGGCCGGTTCCCTGGCCGGCAAAGTCTCCCGGCAGGACCCGGACGCCCGGATGGGCTGGCTGGTGATCCTGGGCAGCCTGCCGATCATCGTCCTCGGCCTGCTGTTCCAGGACCAGATCGAGTCGGTCCTCCGCAGCCTCTGGATCGTCGCCACGATGCTGATTGTCTTCGGCATGATCCTCGCCGTTGCCGACGCCGTCGGCCGCCAGGAACGCGACCTGACCCGGCTGACCTACAAACACGGCATCCTCTTCGGCCTCGCCCAGGCCATGGCCCTGATCCCCGGGGTCTCCCGCTCCGGCGGCACAATCACCGCCGGACTGCTGATGGGCTACACCCGCGAAGCGGCGGCCCGGTACTCCTTCCTGCTGGCCATCCCGGCCGTCTTCGGCAGCGGCCTCTACCAGCTCTACAAAGTCGTCTCCAAGGACGGCATCACCGGGCCCTACAGCCTCCCGGAAACAGCCCTCGCCACGGCTGTCGCCTTTGTGGTGGGCTATGTGATCATCGGCTGGTTCCTGAAGTACGTCTCCACCCACACCTATCGGCTCTTCGTCTGGTACCGGATTCTCCTGGGCCTGGCGCTGTACCTGCTGCTCGGTTTCAACGTCATCAGCGCCTAGCACTAGGCTTGGGCTGTGAAGTCTTGGATCTCCCGCCCCGTTCCCCAGCTCCCCGGCAGCATGGCTGCCCTCCGCCTCTTCGACACCACCAAGGGCAGCGTCGTCACCCTCGGGGCAGCGGGGGAACAGTCCATGTATGTCTGCGGAATCACCCCGTATGACGCCACCCACATGGGCCACGCGGCCAGCTACGTCGCGTTCGACCTGCTCAACCGCGCCTGGCGGGACGGCCGCCAGCAGGTCTCCTACGTGCAGAACGTCACCGACGTCGACGACCCCCTGCTGGAGCGCGCGACGGCGACCGGCGTGGACTGGCGTGACCTCGCCGCCAGCCAGATCCAGCTCTTCCAGACGGACATGGAAGCCCTCAACGTGCTGGCCCCGGACCACTACGTGGGCGCTGTCGAATCCATCCCCGTGATCGTGCCCGCCATCGAGCGGCTGGTGCAGCGCGGACTGGCGTACCGGGTGGCCGGCGCTGCCGGCGAGCCTGACGGGGACGTTTACTACGACGTCGAGGCCGCCAGCAAGCACTCCGCCGAGGCCACGGATGCCTGGACCCTCGGCGCCGTGTCCGGGTTGTCCGACGCCGAGATGCTGGAGCTCTTTGCCGAACGCGGCGGCGACCCCGGCCGGGCCGGCAAGCACCAGGCCCTGGACCCGCTGCTCTGGCGGGTTGCCCGCCAGGGCGAACCGAGCTGGCCGGGCGGCGACCTCGGCGAAGGCCGGCCCGGATGGCACATCGAATGCACCGTCATCGCCCAGAAGTACCTGCCGGCCCCGTTCACCGTGCAGGGTGGCGGCTCGGACCTGATCTTCCCGCACCACGAAATGGGCGCCGGGCATGCCTACTCCTTGACCGGCGTTCCGCTGGCACAACACTTCGCACACGCCGGCATGGTGGGACTGGACGGCGAGAAGATGAGCAAGTCCAAGGGAAACCTGGTCCTGGTGTCCAAGCTCCGCGCCGCCGGCGAGGAACCGGCCGCGATCCGGCTGGCCATCCTGGCCCACCACTACCGCAGCGACTGGTCCTGGACCGAGGCGGGGTTCGCCGAAGCCAAGGACAGGCTCCGCACCTGGCGGGCCGCCGCCGCGGCCGCGCCCGAGGGATCGGCCGCCGCGCTGGTGTCCCGCCTGCGGGCGGAGCTCTCCAACGACCTGAACGCCCCCGGAGCCGTCGCCGCCATGGATGACTGGGCAAAATCGGCCCTCGAGGCCGGCCACGCAGGATCCCCGTCGGATGCCGCCCTGGTGGGAGACGCCGTCAACGCGCTGCTCGGCGTCGAACTCTAAGCACGGCCCGGCGACCCGCCAATCGGCTGGCGACGCGCAAAAGCGCTGGGGACCCCCGCTTCCGGGGGTCTCCAGCGCTTTTGCGTAGCGCCAGGCAACATGCGCGTCCGCGGGTGCCGGCCAGGTCGAACCCTAGGGCTTGTCCTTGCCGCGGCGCTTGAGGTAGCGCTCGAATTCCCGGGCGATCGACTCGCCGCTGGCCTCCGGGAGGTCGGCGGTGTCCTTCGCTTCCTCCAGCTGGCGCACGTACGCCGCAATTTCCGGGTCTTCGGTGGCCAGCTCATCAACGCCGCGTTCCCAGGCGTCCGACTCCTCGACGAGGTCCGCGGTATCGAGCGGAACCTGCAGCAGCTCCTCGATGCGGTGCAGCAGCGCGAGCTGGGCCTTGGGGGAGGGCGCCTGCGCCACGTAGTGCGGCACGGCGGCCCAGAGCGAGACCGTGGGCAGCCCGGCCAGCAGCGACACCTCCGCGAGGACCCCGACGATCCCGACGGGACCCTCGTACTGCGAGGCCTCGAGGTCCATCCGCTCCCGCAGCGCCGGGTCGTCCGTGGACGTGCTCACGGGAATCGGCCGGCTGTGCGGCACATCGGCGAGGAGGGCACCGACCAGGATCACGTAGTCGACATGGAGCGCCTCGGCATGGACCAGCAGTTCGGCGGTGTACGCGCGCCACTTGTAGGACGGCTCCGTGCCCTGGACAAAAATGACGTCCACGTTGGAGCCGGGAACACTGGCCTTGAAAATGCGGGTGGATGGCCACTTGATTTTCCGCTCCCCGGAAGCCGTGCGGCGGATCGTGGGCCGGGTGAACTGGAAGTCGTAATACTCGTCGGCATCGACCGAACCGACCTTCTTGCCGCCCCAGAGCTTGTTGAGGTAGCGCAAGGCATCGCTCGCAGCCTCCCCGGCGTCGTTCCAGCCTTCGAAGGCCGCGAGCATCACCGTGATGCGCCGGCCCTCAGGGACGGGCTGCAGCAGCCGTTCCGGCTCGGGCACATCGCCCGTTTCCGCGGGGTCTACCTCGAAGCTATTCATCTCTTCACCCTACGTCCAAGGACCCGGCCCCCGCATGGAATGAAGCGCCGGGAATGGCTGCCCGGCAGGCGATATTCGCCGAAGGCGTAGTATCAGGGCCCTCACAGGGCCGCACCGTAGACTTGAAACCATGCAATCCTCAGCTTCCCAGCCCCTTCTCAAAGCCGCGCTCTGGGACATGGACGGCACCATCGTTGACACCGAGCCGTACTGGATTGAGGCCGAACACGCCCTGGTTGAAGCGCACGGCGGGCAGTGGTCCCATGAGAAGGCCATGCAGCTGGTTGGCCAGTCGCTGGTCTTCTCCGCGGGCATTCTGCAGGACGCCGGCGTGACGCTGGAACGCCGGGAGATTATCGACATCCTCACGGCCCGTGTCATCAGCCAGGTGCGCACGTCCGTGCCCTGGCGGCCCGGCGCCCGCGAACTGCTCGACGAACTGCACACCGCGGGCGTCCGCTGCGTCCTCGTGACGATGTCCGAGGCACCGCTGGCCCGGGAGATCGTGGCCAGCCTGCCCAAGCCGTACTTCGACTTCCTGGTCACCGGCGACACCGTCACGCAGGGCAAGCCGCACCCCGAGGCCTACCTCAAGGCTGTCGAACTGCTGCAGGGGCAGGACCCGGAACTCGGCCTGCATCACTGCATCGCGCTGGAGGACTCCGAACCGGGCGTGGCGGCCGCCGTCTCCTCCGGCGTGCTGACCGTCGCCATTCCGCACATCATGCCCCTGCCGCATGATCCGCGCCACGCCGTGTGGGACACCCTGGCGGGCCGGACCGTGTCCGACCTCGAAGAACTCGTGGCCCTGCGCCACGAGTTCCCGGACGCGACCTTCGGCCTGGAACGCGGCACGGCGAAGGTGCCCGTCCATGACTGACACCGACACCCGCGGCCGCAGCGGGCAGGAACCCCGGAAACAGGGCCGCAAAGAGGGAATCCCGCTGGGACGCATCTCCGGCATCCCGGTGATCCTTGCCTATTCGTGGTTCATCATTGCGGCGTTCACGGTGATCCTGTACGGCCCGGTCCTGCAGAGGAACAACCCGGAACTGGGACTTGGCGCGTACCTTGTGGCCTTCGGCTACGCCGTCCTGCTGCTGGTCTCGGTCCTGGTGCACGAACTCGCGCATGCGCTGACCGCCAAGATCTTCGGCTGGCCCAGCGAAAAGATCGTCCTCAACCTCTGGGGCGGGCACACCCAGTTTGAGAGTTTCACCGCGTCTCCGGGCCGTTCCGTCCTTGTCGCGATGGCGGGCCCCGCGGCGAACTTCGTCCTCGCCGCCGCCGGCTGGCTCCTACTGACCGGCAGCGACCTCACCGGCGTCGCGGGCATCCTCGCTAACATTTTCGTCTGGGCCAACCTCCTGATCGGCATCTTCAACGTCCTGCCCGGGTTGCCGCTGGACGGCGGCCGGCTGGTCGAATCCGCCGTCTGGAAACTGACGGGCAGCCAGGAAAAGGGCACCGTGGCGGCCGGCTGGGGCGGCCGGATCATCGTGATCGCCCTCGTGGGCTGGTTCGTGGCCCTGCCCCTGCTCAGCGGCGGCCGGCCCGACTACTCGCTGATCATCATCACCGCCCTTGTCTGCAGCTTCCTGTGGATGGGCGCCACCGCCTCGATTCAACAGGCGCGGCTGCGGGGCCGGCTGCCCCTCGTGGAAGCCGGCGCGCTGGCCGAAAGGGCCGTGGGCCTCCCGGAATGGGCTACTGTCGCCGAAGTGCTGGCGCTGTCCCCGGACCCCGTCACCGGTGCGGCTCCCGCCGTCGTGCTCTACCGTGCGGACGGGCGCCCGGCTGCCGTGGTCGACGGCGGGGCCGTCGCCACAGTCCCGGCGGCCGCCGCCGCCTCCACGCCCCTCACGGCCGTTTCCTACGCCCTCGGCGCGGGCGCCTATGTGCCCGAGTGGTCCAAGGGACAAGAGCTCATCCAGTACCTGGCCCAACTCGACGGCCTCGAATACGCCGTCGTGGACCGTGACGGAACCATCACCGGACTGCTCCGGCAATCCGCGGTCCTGGGCGCCCTCACCGGCAAGGCCGATGGCCCCGGCAAGCGGATGTTCGGCCAAAACCGGTAGAGTTACCTGCCGGTCGTGTATTTCCGGCCACGTATTTCCCATCCGGGGCCCAACGCCTTGGGCACCAGCAGCCGGACCGCCGGCACCATCCCCGGCAACACAGTTTTCCAGGAGCGAGGAACATCTTCATGAGCAGCGACACCGCCGCCAGCACCAGCCCGGACGACGCCGGAACCTCCGACGGCGCAGCCGTCACAAACGCAGCCGTCACAAACGCAGCCGTCACAAACGCAGCCGTCACTCACACAGCCGTCAGTCACACGGCCCCGGCGAACGGCACGGCACGTGCTGCCGTTGCCCCCGTCGGCGCAGCGCGCCGCCGCGGACCCTTCCGCGAAGGCGAACGCGTGCAACTCACCGACGAGCGCGGCCGGATGAACACGATCAGCCTCGAAGCCGGCGGCGCCTTCCACACGCACCGCGGCTTCCTGAACCACGACGAGATCATCGGCAAGCCGGACGGCTCCGTGGTGGTCAACAACGTCGGCCAGCAGTACCAGACACTGCGCCCCCTGCTCTCGGACTTCGTTCTCTCGATGCCCCGCGGCGCAGCCGTCGTCTACCCCAAGGACGCCGGCCAGATCGTCACCATGGCGGACATCTTCCCCGGCGCCCGCGTTGTCGAAGCCGGCGTCGGCTCCGGCGCCCTGTCCATCTCGCTGCTCCGCGCGGTGGGCGACAACGGCTACCTGCACTCCTTTGAGCGCCGCGAGGAATTCGCCGACATCGCCCGCGGCAACGTCGAGACGATCTTCGGCGGCCCGCACCCGGCCTGGCAGATCAGCATCGGCGACTTCCAGGAGGAAGTGGTCCGCACCGAGGAGCCCGGCTCCGTGGACCGCGTGGTCCTGGACATGCTCGCGCCGTGGGAATGCCTTGACGCCGTGGCCACGGTCCTGGCGCCGGGCGGCGTGTGGATCAACTATGTCGCCACTGTGACGCAGCTGTCCCGTACCGCCGAGGCCATCCGCGCTGACGGCCGCTTCACCGAACCCGACGCCTGGGAATCCATGGTCCGCGGCTGGCACCTCGAGGGCCTGGCGGTGCGTCCGGACCACAGGATGGTCGCGCACACCGGCTTCCTGCTCGTCACCCGGCGGCTGGCCGACGGCGTCACCGGCATCTCCGTGAAGCGCCGCCCGTCCAAGACCGACTTCAACGAAGAGGATGTCAACGCCTGGACGCCCGGGGCCGTGGGGGAGCGCGCCGTCTCGGACAAGAAGCTGCGCCGGGCCGCCCGGGACGCCATCGCCGGAACCAATGTCAAGGACGATCCGGACATTACGAAGTAGTCCGTATTTCGGAAGTCTTCAGCGTCACCCGGCTTCTTGGGGCTAATGTCTTAATAGAAGCGTAGGAAGGGGCTGATGCACGATGGAGACTCCGAACACTGATCCGGGCCTGACGCCGGCAGAGGACGCGGCTGTTGCTGCGGGACGGGCGCAGGCCGCCGACGGTGAGCGCTTCGGCGCCAGCGAACTGTCCGTGGCCGAACGCCAGGTCAACATCCTCCGGGACAAACTCCGGCATATCGACCGCCAGCTCGCGGCCGCCACACAGAACAACTCGAAGCTGGTGTCGATGCTGGAGACCGCGAAAGCGGAAATCCTGCGGCTCAAGAGCGCCCTCGACCAGGAGGGCCAGCCGCCATACAGCTTCGGCACGGTGCTGCAGCTGAACCCGAAGCGCCATCCCTCCGCCGGCAACGGCGGGCAGGCCGCCACCGAGGAATCGGTGGACATCTTCAACGCCGGCCGCAAGATGCGCGTGGGGATCAGTCCGCTGGTCAACATGAACCAGCTCGCGGTCGGCCAGGAGGTCCTCCTCAACGAAGCACTGATGGTGGTCGCCGGCCTGGGCTACGAACGGGCCGGGGACCTTGTCACGCTGAAGGAAATGCTGGGTACCGACCGGGCACTGGTGGTCGGCCGGGCGGACGAGGAACGCGTCATCCGGCTCTCCGGCGCCCTGCTCGCGCAGAAGCTCCGGGTCGGCGACGCCCTCTCGATGGATTCCCGCACCGGCTACGCCCTCGAGAAGATCCCGCGCTCCGAGGTCGAGAACCTCGTCCTCGAGGAAGTCCCGGACATCACCTACCAGGACATCGGCGGCCTGGGACCGCAGATCGAACAGATCCGCGACGCCGTGGAACTGCCGTTCCTGCACCCGGACCTGTACCGCGAGCACGGCCTCAAGGCGCCCAAGGGAATCCTGCTTTACGGCCCGCCGGGCTGCGGCAAGACGCTCATCGCCAAGGCCGTGGCCAACTCCCTCGCCGCCCGTGCAGCCGAACGCACCGGCAAGACGGACATGAAGAGCTACTTCCTGAACATCAAGGGCCCGGAGCTGCTGGACAAGTACGTCGGCGAGACCGAACGGCACATCCGGCTGATCTTCGCCCGCGCCCGCGAAAAAGCGTCCGAGGGCAGCCCGGTAGTGGTGTTCTTCGACGAAATGGACTCGCTGTTCCGCACCCGCGGCACCGGCATCTCCTCCGACGTCGAAACCACCATCGTCCCGCAGCTGCTCAGCGAGATCGACGGCGTGGAGCGGCTCGATAACGTGATCGTGATCGGCGCTTCCAACCGCGAGGACATGATCGACCCCGCAATCCTGCGGCCGGGCCGTCTGGACGTCAAGGTCAAGATCCACCGCCCCGACGCGGAAGCCGCCGCGGACATCTTCAACAAGTACATCACCGCCGACCTGCCCTTCCACGAGTCCGACCTCGCCGAGCACCACGGCGATGTCCAGGCCACCGTGGATGCGATGATCCAGCGCACGGTCGAGGCCATGTACTCCACCGACAAGTCCAACGAATACCTCGAGGTCACGTACGCCAACGGCGACACCGAAATGCTCTACTTCAAGGACTTCAACTCCGGCGCCGTAGTGCAGAACGTCGTGGACCGGGCCAAGAAATACGCCATCAAGGACCTCCTCACCGTGGGCCAAAAGGGCATCCGGATCGACCACCTGCTGCGCGCCGTCGTCGACGAATTCCGCGAGCACGAGGACATGCCCAACACCACCAACCCGGACGACTGGGCCAGGATCTCGGGCAAGAAGGGCGAGCGCATCACCTACATCCGCACCATCGTCCAGGGCAAGGCCGGGCAGGAGCCCGGCAAGTCCATCGAGACGATGCCGAGCACGGGCCAGTACCTGTGACGTCCGCTGTGCCCGGGAAGCCCGCCGGGGTATCCGGCGGGCTTCCCGCAGGCGGCGCCATGCGGGTGATGGGCTCCGAGACCGAATACGGCATCCACGCGCCCTCCGCGCCCGGGGCGAACGCCACGATGATGTCCGCCCGGGTGATCCAGGCCTACGCCCAGGTGACGCGGCAGCGCGCCGCCGGCGGCGCCGAAACCCGTTGGGACTACACCGACGAGGAACCGCTGCACGACGCCCGCGGATGGACGCTGGAGCGCAGCCAGGCCGAACCGGACCAGTTGACCGACCAGCCGCCCGTCCTCGACGCCGAAGCTGTCGCCCTCGCCTACGGGCGGCAGGAGCTGGAGGCCGACGGCGGGGACGAATCCGGCACCCTGCTGATGAACATGGTGCTCGGCAACGGTGCCCGCCTCTACGTCGACCACGCCCACCCCGAGTACTCCAGCCCGGAAGTGACCAACCCGCGCGCCGTCGTCGCCTGGGATGCCGCCGGAGACCTCGTGGCCCTGGCCGCGGTGCGGCGGCTTGCGGCCGACCCTGAACTGCCCCCGGTCAATCTGTACAAGAACAACACCGACAACAAGTCGGTCTCCTACGGCTCGCACGAGAACTACCTCATGCCCCGCAGCGTGCCGTTCGGCGACATTGTCCGCGGACTGACCCCGTTCTTCGTCGCCCGGCAGATCTTCTGCGGCGCCGGCCGGGTCGGCATGAAGCAGGACGGCTCCCGCCCCGGCTACCAGATCAGCCAGCGTGCCGACTTTTTCGAGACCGAAGTCGGCCTCGAAACCACGATCCGCCGCCCCATCATCAACACCCGCGACGAACCCCATGCGACGGCGGACAAGTACCGGCGCCTGCACGTCATCATCGGCGACGCCAACCTCAGCCAGGCCTCCAATTTCCTCAAATTCGGCACCACCGCCATGGTGCTGAGCCTGATCGAGGCCGGCCTGGCCCCCAAGCTCGAAGTCCATGAGCCGGTTGCCTCGCTGCAGGCCGTCAGCCATGACACCTCACTCACGGCCACCCTGCGGCTGCTCGACGGGCGGCGGATCACTGCCCTGGACCTGCAGTGGATCTACTTCGAAGCAGCCGCCAAGCATGCCCAGGACACCGGTGTCGCCGATGCCGTGGACGGTGACGGCCACACCCATGAGGTGCTGGAACGCTGGTCCGCGACACTGACGGAACTTGCCAATGACCGGGCGGCCGCCGCGTCCTCGGTGGAATGGCTGGCGAAGCTCTCGCTGCTGGAGGGCTACCGGGACCGCGACGGACTGGACTGGGGCCACGCGCGGCTGGGCCTCGTGGACCTGCAGTGGGCGGACATCCGGCCCGAAAAGGGGCTCTACTACCGCCTGCTGGCCCGCGACCGCATGCAGCGGATCGTCGACGACGGCGTGATCCAGCGGGCGGTCACGGAGCCGCCGTCGGACACCCGCGCCTATTTCCGGGGCCGCTGCGTCAGCCGCTTCGGGGCCGACGTTGTCGGTGCCAGCTGGGACTCCGTGATCTTCGATGTGCCAGGCCGCGGCAGGCTTCAGCGGGTCCCCACCCGGGAACCCCTGCGCGGAACCGAGGCCCTCACCGGCGGTCTCTTCGCCCGGCACCGGGAGGCCGGAGCGTTCCTTTCCGAACTGCTGGGACTCCCACCCGGTTCCTAGGGACATAGAGCCCCGCGGGGGCTCCGGGCGTGGCAATATGGCTACAGGAAGTCCCTTGCGAAGAAGGGGCGGACAGAAGGAGAAAACAATGGCAGGCCAGGAGCAGCAGAAGCCGCAGTCGCGGGACACCGAAGTCGACGAAGACGTTCCCGCCGCGCCGCCGGCCCCCGCGGAGGGCCAGGCGTCAGCCGCCACCCAGGGCGTCGACGACCTGCTCGATGAGATCGACGGTGTGCTGGAGTCCAACGCGGAGGAGTTCGTCCGCGCTTTCGTCCAAAAGGGCGGCCAGTAGCGCGGCGGCCCCTTAGGTTGTGCCGGCACAGGGCTGAGGGCCGGAAAGTCGTTGATTCACTACGTTGAGGGAGTGCACCAGTGCAGGAAACCACCGCCAACCAGGTAGCAGCCAACGCCACGTCCTCCTTCACTGAACATCTGCAGCGCCAGCGCCCCGACCTGCTCCCGTTCGGCCAGCAGCACTTCGGCCAGCAGCTTCCGGCGGGCAGCGCCGCCACGCCCCTGCAGGCGCCGCACGGGACGACGATCGTCGCCCTGACCTACGCAGGAGGTGTGCTGATGGCGGGGGACCGGCGTGCCACCATGGGCAACGTCATCGCCAGCCGGCACATCGAAAAGGTGTTCCCGGCGGACCAGTATTCCGTGCTCGGAATCGCCGGGACCGCGGGAATCGCCCTCGACATTACCCGGCTCTTCCAGGTCGAACTCGAACACTACGAGAAGATCGAAGGGACCCTCCTGAGCCTCGACGGCAAAGCCAACCGGCTCGGCGCCATGATCCGCAGCAACCTCCCCATGGCGATGCAGGGCCTCGCCGTCGTGCCACTGTTCGCAGGCTTCGACCGTCCCGCCGGCCTGGGCCGGCTCTTCTCCTACGACGTCACCGGCGGCCGGTACGAGGAGCAGGAACACCATACCGTCGGCTCGGGCTCGATGTTCGCGCGCGGGGCGCTCAAGAAACTCTGGCGGCCCAACCTTCCGGAGCAGGACGCCGTCGCCGTCGCTGTCGAGGCGCTCTACGACGCCGCCGACGACGACTCCGCCACCGGCGGACCCGACCCCGTCCGGCAGCTCTGGCCCGTGGTTTACGTCGTCAACCGAACAGGTGCCTTCCGGGTTCCGGAGCGCGAGCTCGCGGCAGTCGCCGGCACCATCATAGAGTCCAGGGCCGTGGCCCAGCGGGAGGCCTGAGATGACCCAGCAGTTCTACGTATCGCCTGAACAACTGATGAAGGACCGCGCGGATTTCGCGCGGAAAGGCATCGCACGCGGGCGCTCCGTGGTGGTCATCAGCTGCCGGGACGGAATCGCCCTTGTGGCCGAAAACCCCTCGCCGTCACTGCACAAGATCGGCGAGATCTACGACAAGATCGCGTTTGCGGCCGTGGGGAAATACAACGAATTCGAAAGCCTCCGCCAGGCCGGGGTGCGCTACGCGGACGTGCGCGGGTACTCCTACGACCGGGAGGACGTCACGGCCAGGGGCCTCGCGAGCGTCTACGCGCAAAGCCTGGGCGCGGTGTTCACCGCGGAACAGAAACCCTTCGAAGTCGAACTGGCGGTGGCCGAGGTGGGGTCCTCCCCGGACGCGGACCACCTCTACCGGCTGACCTTCGACGGGTCGATCGCGGACGAGAAGGGCTTCATCGTGATGGGCGGCCAGGCGGACAAGGTCTCCGAGTCCGTGGCGGCGGGCTGGCAGGTCGAGCTCGACTTCGCCGGCGCCATCAGGCTGGCCCTGGCCGGGCTCGTCGCGGACAAGGAAGCCGACACGCTGCCGGCGTCGGCCGTGGAGGTGGCGGTGCTGGACCGCGGCTCCGAAAGCAGCCGGGGCACCCGCCGCGCCTTCCGCCGGCTCGACGACGCAGACATCACGGCATTGCTGGCTGAGGAGAACTGAGATGGACAAGCGCATTTTCGGCATCGAGACCGAGTTCGGGATTTCCTACTCGAGCCCCGAGTCCCGTCCGCTGGCCCCCGAGGAGGTGGCCCGCTACCTGTTCCGCAAAGTGGTCAGCTGGGGGCGGTCCTCCAATGTGTTCCTGACCAACGGCTCCAGGCTGTACCTCGACGTCGGATCACACCCGGAGTACGCCACCGCGGAATGCGACGACCTCGCCCAGCTGATCGCCCACGACCGGGCCGGGGAACTCATCCTGGACGACCTCGTCGACGAGGCACAGGAGCGGCTCGCGGCCGAGGGCTTCAACGGCACGGTGTACCTGTTCAAGAACAACACCGACTCCGCCGGGAACTCCTACGGCAGCCACGAGAACTACCTCATCCCGCGGCGCGGGGAGTTCTCCCGGCTGGCCGAGATCCTGATTCCGTTCCTCGTGACCCGGCAGCTGATCGCCGGTGCCGGCAAGATCCTCAAGACCCCGCACGGTGCCACGTTCGCGTTCTCCCAGCGCGCCGACCACATCTGGGAGGGCGTCTCCTCAGCCACCACGCGGTCCCGCCCGATCATCAACACCCGCGACGAGCCGCATGCGGACGCCGAGTTCTACCGCCGGCTGCACGTGATCGTGGGCGACTCCAACATGTCAGAGACCACGGCCCTGCTCAAGGTCGGCACCGTTGACCTGATCCTGCGTATGATCGAGGCCGGGGTCATCATGCGCGACATGCGGATGGAGAACCCGATCCGCAGCATCCGGGAAATCTCCCACGACCTCAGCGGCCGCGCCCTGGTCCGGCTCGCCAACGGCCGGCAGCTCACCGCCCTTGAAATCCAGCGCGAGTACCTCGCCAAGGTCACCGCGTTCGTCGCGGAGCAGGGGGCCCACAACGCCCACGTCCCGCTGATCCTGGATCTCTGGGAACGCACCCTGGACGCAATCGAAAGCGGCGACACGTCCAGGATCGACACCGAGGTGGACTGGGCGATCAAGAAGAAGCTCATGGACAACTACCGCGAACGGCACAACCTGGGCCTCGACGCGCCCCGGATCGCACAGCTGGACCTGACGTACCATGACATCTCGCGCACCCGCGGGCTCTACTACCTGCTCCAGTCCCGCGGGGCCGTCCGCCGCGTGGTGGATGACACGGCGGTTAAGGATGCGGTGGACGCCCCGCCGCAGACCACCCGCGCCAAGCTCCGCGGCGACTTTGTCCGGCGGGCGCAGGAACTGGGCCGCGACTACACCGTGGACTGGGTGCATTTGAAGCTCAACGACCGCGCCCACCAGACCCTGTTGTGCAAAGACCCGTTCCGCAATGTGGACGAGCGGGTGGATGCCCTGCTGGACTCTATGGGCTGATACCCAGCTTTCCACGTTATTCTGGAGGGGTGCCGTTCGCGGCCAACGCTTGCTTTGCCGCTGGCATGTGCCCGGCGAGGCGTCCATCCTGCCCCGACGAAAGTTCTTAAGTGCGCCGACTATTAGCAATTCTTCTTCCCGGACTGCTGCTCCTGACCGCCTGCGGCGGCGGCGAACCAGCTGCCCCGGAACCCACCAGCCAGTCCGCCGGCGAGACCGCCAAGCTGGACTCCCTCAAGCTGACGGAGAACGGCGACAAGAAGGCACCAGGTGTTGAATTCACCAAACCCCTCGAGGTCAAGGAACCCACCGTCAAGGTGGTCACGGAGGGCAGCGGCGACCGGGTCAAGGCGAACCAGATCGCCTCGATCTCCATCGTTGCCCTCAACGGCAAGGACGGCTCCACCCTGGAAGACACCTTCCCGAAGGATCCCGAAGAGCTCGAACTGAACGACGAGCTCAAGACCAGCAGCGCCGTCATCTACAACGCCTTCGTTGGCGCCAAGATCGGCTCCCACCTGGCACTTGCCGTTCCGGGTGCCGCGGCCGCTGAGGGCGCAGAAGCGCAGCCCGCCCAGCTCCTCGTCGTCAAGGTGCTCTCCGCCAAGGACGCCCCCAGGGTCCTGGACAAGCCCGAGGGCGAGACCGTCACCCCGCCGGCAGGCCTGCCGGCCGTCAAGGACAATGACAAGGGCATCCCCGAGATCTCCGTCGACGGCGTCGCCGCCCCGACCGCCCTCGTCGCCCAGGACCTCATCAAGGGCACCGGCCCCGTGGTCAAGGAAACTGACACCCTCACCGTGAACTACGTCGGTGTGGCACTGGCCGGCGGCAAGGTCTTCGACTCCAGCTTCGACCGCGGCCAGAAGGCCACCTTCCCGCTCACCGGCGTCATCAAGGGCTGGACCAAGGGCCTGGCCGGCAAGACAGTCGGCTCCCGCGTCCTCCTGGTCATCCCCAAGGACCTTGCCTACCCCGACGCCACGGCTGCCAGCGGCCAGCCTGAAGGCGACCTCGTCTTCGTCGTCGACATCCTCGGCGTCAAGTAACCACCACACCCGCAGCACACAGGACCCCCTAGTAAGGAGCACCCATGTCATTTGGACAGCGCAACATTGACCGCCAGAAGCCGGAAATTGATTTCCCCGCAGGCGCCGTTCCCACGGAACTGGTCATCACCGACCTGATTGAAGGCGACGGCGCCGAAGCCAAGGCCGGCGACACCGTCTCCACCCATTACGTCGGTGTGGCCTGGTCCACCGGCGAAGAGTTCGACGCCTCCTGGGGCCGCGGCGCACCGCTGGACTTCCGCGTCGGCGTCGGCCAGGTCATCCAGGGCTGGGACCAGGGCCTGCTGGGCATGAAGGTCGGCGGCCGACGCCGCCTGGAAATCCCCTCGGAGCTGGCCTACGGCTCCCGTGGCGCCGGCGGAGCGATCGGTCCCAACGAGGCCCTCATCTTCGTCGTCGACCTTGTCGCCGTCCGCTAGCACACAGAACACGTCAAAGCGCGGTAACAATCGGAGAAGTTCTTCCGGCTGTTACCGCGCTTTTGTCAGTTTCGGGCGGGGACTTTAGTACCCTTGCGGGGTGTCAGCCTCACGTACCGAACGCCTCCTGAACCTGCTCATTGCCCTGCTCAACACCAGGTACGGCCTGCGGCGCAGTCAACTGCGCGACAAGGTCTACCACGACACCACCAGCACCGACGTCGCCTTCGGCCGGATGTTCGAACGCGACAAGGTCGAGCTGCGGCGGTTCGGGTTCGACGTCGAGACCGTCACGGACAAAGGCTGGGGCTCGGACGATCCCGCGACCACCCGCTACCGGATCGGCAAGGAATCCAACAGGCTTCCGGACGTCAGCCTCACCCCGGCAGAATGCACCGTGCTTATCCTCGCCGCCCAGCTCTGGGAGCATGCCGCCCTGGGTTCCGCGGCCGTCAACGCGGTGCGCAAACTGCGGGCCTCCGGCGGCATGGTCGACGCCGAACTCCCCGCCGGGCTCCAGCCGCGGATCCGGCCGGCCGGCCAGGCCTTCGAGGACCTCGTCGCCGCCATGCACTCCCAGCACCCCGTCAGCTTCCGTTACCTCGCCGGCAGCACCGGCAAGGAGGAAACGCGGCTGGTGGAGCCCTGGGGCCTCGGCAGCCGCTTCGGCCAGTGGTACCTCGTCGCCCATGACAGGACCCGCGGGGACAAGCGCTTCTTCCGTCTCTCCCGCCTCACCTCCGCCGTGACCGTCCTGGAAAAGGAAAGCTTCACGCCTCCGGCTGATTTCAACGTCCGGGCCGAACTGGCCGGGCTGGCGGAGCTGCCGGTCCGGGCCGCCGTCGTCGACGTCGATGCCGGCACGCTGCGCGGGCTCCGCAAACGGGCCCTCCGGGATCCGGTACCGGAAGCCGGCGCGGGACTGCCCCCGGCCGGGCGGGACCGCCTCAGCGTGCCGTACCGGGACGCCGAGACCCTCGCGGAGGAGCTCGCCTCCTACGGTCCCCGGGTCCGCGTTATGACCCCGCCCGAACTCGTCACGTCCGTGCGCCGCCGCCTCGCCGCCGCCGCTGAGTTCGCGGCGGCGCCCGTTCCGCCGATCGCTTTCCCGGCGTTCGGCCCGGCAGCCGCTTCCTTTCCAGGGGGGGCGCCCCGGCAGGGCCGCAAACGCACGTCCGAGGACCAACTGGCGCGGATGCTGCAGCTCGTGCCGTTCCTGGTGCACAACCAGGGCCTGCACATCAGTGAAGTAGCGGCAAACTTCGGCATCACCCGCAAGGAACTGGAAGCGGACCTGCGGATCCTGATCTGCTCCGGCCTGCCCGAGGGCTACCCGGATGACCTGCTGGACATCCAGTGGGACGACGACCACGTCACCATCACCCAGGACCTCGACCTGAACCGGCCGGTCCGCTTCACCGTGGAGGAAGCCTGCGCCCTGCTGACCGGACTGGAAACCCTCAATGGCCTGCCGCAGCTTGCCGAGGGCGGCGCGCTGGAATCCGTCACGCTCAAGCTCATGGCGGCGGCGGGGGAGGAAGGCCTCCAGGCGGCCGCCCTGTCCGGGCCGGAGGTGGTGCCTGGAAACTCCGCGGCCCTGGAAACGGCCCGCGAGGCCATCCGGACCGGTGCCCAGCTGCGGCTGCGCTACTTCTCGCCGCTCAGGGACACCGTCTCCGAACGCAACATTGACCCGCTGCGGCTCTATTCACTCGACAACACCTGGTACCTGGAGGCCTACTGCCACGCCGCGCAGGGCCTGCGGAACTTCCGGCTGGACCGGATCGAAGCCCTGGAAACCAACGGCCTGCCCGCCTCCGAGCGGTCGGCGCCGGACGGCAGTTTCCCCGTCAAGCTCTTCACCCCGAACGACGACGACACCGTCGTTGTGGTCGAACTCACCCGCCGTGGCATCGGCCTCGCCGACGAGTACTACGCGGAGCAGACGGCTCAACTGCCCGGCGGGGGCCTGCTCGCCGAAATCCGCTTCGGCAGCACGGACTGGCTGCCGATGTTCGTGGCCCAGCACGGCGGGACGGCCCGGATCCTGGCGCCGGAAGAGCTCGCGCGGGCTTCCCGCGAGTGGCTCGCCGCGGCCCTGGCCCAATATGAAGACTAGCCAGTGCGGCGGCTAGACTACTCAGCATGCCTTGGTGGTCCTGGATCGTGATCTGGATAGCGCTCGTCGCGCTGTCGCTGTTGTTCTTCGTCGTGCTCGGGGTCCGGCTGTTCCGGAAGTTCATGGCCACGGTCAAGGAACTCGGGGAAGCGGGGGAGCGGTTCTCCGCCTTCCCGTCCGGCCCGCTCACCTCCGGTTCAGCTGATGTTCATGTGGGCCGGGTAGGTTCGGACGGCGGCGATGCGGGCGGCCAGTCCGGACCGCGTGCTGTACCCGGGTCCGCCGTTTTTGCCTCACCTGTTCAGATGGGGCATGACTACCGCGCATCCAACTTCGCCCGCCAGGAAGCCCGCCGCACGCGGCGCGTCCAGCGCAAGAAGGACCGTGGGCAGCCCCAGCGGCTGAACGACATCGAATTCAGTTAGACGTAGGATGTACTCAAACGAAAGGACCTCCTGTCATGAGGCTTGAAGGCTGGCATCTCATCATCATCATCGTCCTGGCACTGGTGCTTTTCGCTGCACCGAAGCTGCCCGGCATGGCCCGGAGCCTTGGCCAGTCCATGCGCATCTTCAAGTCCGAAGTCCGGGAGATGAAGAAGGACGGCGCCACGGAGGCCACTGACGGTTCTGAGCCCGTCGAGGGCCGGGTCGTGAACCACCCGAAGCCCGCCGGCACGGAAACCCGCGCCGCAGACGGAACCGACGTTCCGCCGCCGAACCGCGCCTAATACCGCGTGGCAGTAACCATGGGCCGCCGGTCGAACCCCGAGGGGAGGATGGCGCTCCTCGATCACCTCAAAGAGCTGCGGAACCGTCTCTTCAAGTCCGCAATCGCCGTCGTGCTGGGTACCGTCGTCGGATTCCTCGTCTACCAGCCCATGCTTGCGGCGCTGATCAAACCGATCAGCGACCTCAACACACATGAGGGCCGGCAGGCGACGCTGAACTTCGACGGCGTGGCAAGTTCTTTTGACCTGATGATCCAGGTCTCCGTCTTCCTCGGCCTGATCGTCGCCAGCCCGGTCTGGCTCTACCAGCTGTGGGCATTCATCGTCCCCGGCCTGCACAAGAAGGAACGCCGGATGGCCCTGTCCTTCGTTGCTGCCGCCGTCCCGCTCTTTGTGGGCGGTGTCCTGCTGGCGTGGCTGGTGCTTCCCAACGCCGTCCGTGTGCTGACCGATTTCACCCCGACCGGCGGCTCCAACTTCATCAGCGCCCAGGTCTATCTGTCCTTCGTCCTGCGGCTCCTGCTGGCCTTCGGCATCGCCTTCCTGCTGCCGGTGATCCTCGTCGGACTGAACCTGGCGGGATTCGTCAAGGGCAAGCAGCTCGTCAAGAGCTGGCGCATCACCGTCTTTTTGGTCTGCCTCTTCGCCGCCATGGCCGCGCCCGGAGCCGACGCGATGAGCATGTTCTACCTTGCCGGGCCCATGCTCCTGCTCTTCTTCGCCGCCATCGGGCTGTGCCTGCTCAACGACCGCCGGCGTGAACGGCGTGCCGTCAAACGGGCCGCCGAGACCGAGGCCACCGCGGACCAGGCAACTCCCAGCTCCGAGCTGGAGAATCTCTAGCCCTTGGCGCACTAGGCTGGAAGCATGTCCTCACTACCCGGGCCGGAATCGCCGTCTGAACGCTACCGAGCCAGTGCCGAGCGGGCCGCAGAAGCCAAAACCTATCTGGGCGGCTTCATCCGTTCGCTCGCTTTCGAACTCGACGACTTCCAGCGTGAAGCCTGCCTGTCCCTCCAGGCCGGCCGTGGCGTCCTGGTGGCCGCCCCCACAGGTGCCGGCAAGACGATCGTGGGGGAGTTCGCCATCTACCTCGCGCTCCAGCGCGGACTCAAGGCCTTCTACACCACCCCGATCAAGGCCCTGTCCAACCAGAAGTACTCGGAGCTGGCGGACAAGTACGGTGCCGACCGGGTGGGGCTGCTGACCGGCGATACCAGCATCAACGGCGACGCCCCGGTCGTGGTGATGACCACCGAGGTGCTCCGCAACATGCTCTACGCCGACTCCAGCACCCTCAGCGACCTCGGCTACGTCGTCATGGACGAGGTCCACTATCTCGCGGACCGCTTCCGCGGCGCCGTCTGGGAGGAGGTCATCATCCACCTCCCCAGCGAGGTCCAGGTCGCCTCGCTCAGCGCCACCGTTTCCAACGCCGAGGAGTTCGGCGCCTGGCTGGACACGGTGCGCGGCCAGACCGACGTCATCGTCTCCGAGCACCGGCCCGTGCCGCTGTGGCAGCACGTCATGGTGGGCCGGAAGATCGTGGATCTCTTCGCCGGCGACACGAGCTTCGATGAGATCGCCCCGGCCGGTGAGGCCGCAGTGTCCGCCGCCGCCGTGTCCGCCGCCGGCACTACGGAAACCGCCGGCCCCAAGGCCGTCATCACCGAGCGCCCCGGCTTCGAGGTCAACCCCGAGCTGCTCTCCATGGCCCGCGCCGAGAGCCAGATGAACTTCCGCGGACGCTTCGGCCACGGCGGCCGCAACCAGCGGCGCCAGAGCAGCCGGCGTGACGACGACCCGCAGGGCGGGCCGCGCAGCCCCGTCCGGAAGGCCAGCCGCCCCCAGGTCATCGCCAGCCTGGACCGGCAGGACCTCCTGCCGGCGATCACCTTCATCTTTTCCCGCGCCGGCTGCGATGCCGCCGTGGCGCAGTGCGTCGCTGCCGGCCTGTGGTTGACCACCGAACAGGAACAGCTCATCATTGCGCGGCGTGTTGATGAGGCAGCGCAGGACATCCCCTCCGACGACCTGGACGTCCTGGGCTTCTGGAGCTGGCGCGACGGGCTGCTCCGCGGGCTGGCGGCCCACCACGCCGGCATGCTGCCCACTTTCAAGGAAGTGGTGGAGAAACTCTTTGTCGACGGCCTGGTCAAGGCCGTGTTCGCGACCGAAACCCTCGCGCTCGGCGTCAACATGCCGGCGCGTTCCGTCGTGCTGGAAAAGCTCGACAAGTTCAATGGCGAGGCGCACGTGAACATCACCGCGGGGGAGTACACGCAGCTGACCGGACGCGCCGGCCGCCGCGGGATCGACGTCGAGGGCCACGCCGTCGTCCTGTGGCAGCCGGGCACGGATCCGGCGGCCGTTGCCGGCCTCGCCTCGCGGCGCACGTACCCGCTGAATTCCAGCTTCCGGCCCACATACAACATGTCCATCAACCTCCTGGCGCAGTTCGGCCGGCCCCGGGCCCGGGAGATCCTGGAGTCCTCTTTCGCCCAGTTCCAGGCCGACCGCTCGGTCGTCGGGCTGGCGAAGCAGGTGCGCGGCCGCGAAGAGTCCCTGGCCGGCTTCAGCAAGGCGATGAGCTGCCACCTGGGGGACTTCACCGACTACTCGCGGCTCCGGCGGGCGCTCTCCGATGCGGAGAAGAACGCCTCGACGACCAGTTCCCGGGCCAGGAAGTCCGTGACCGAGGACTCCCTGAGCCGGCTGCTCCCCGGGGACGTGGTGGATGTGCCCACCGGGCGGGCGCCCGGACTCGCCGTCGTCCTCAGCTCCGACCACCACTCCCGCGAACCACGGCCCGCCGTCATGACCCTGGACAACCAGTTGCGCCGGATCGGCACCCAGGATGTGGAAGGGCCGCTGTCTCCCATCACCAGGGTCCGGATCCCGAAGTCCTTCAACGCCAAGGTGCCCAAGTCACGGCGTGACCTGGCGTCCTCCGTGCGCAACGCCCTTCGGGAGAACCGGCCGCCGGCGCCGCCGGGCCGCAACGACGACTTTGGCCGCGCCGCCGCCCAGCCGGACCAGGAAAAGAAGATCGCCGAGCTGCGCCGTGAGCTCCGCGCCCACCCCTGCCATGGCTGCAGCGAACGCGAGGACCATGCGCGCTGGTCCGAGCGCTACTGGAAGCTCCGGCAGGAGACCGACGGGCTGGTCCGCCAGATCCAGGGCCGCACCAACACGATCGCCAAGACCTTCGACCGGGTCTGCGGAGTCCTGTCCAGCTACGGCTACCTGGAAACCGCCGACGACGGGGTGCTCACCATCAGCCCCGACGGACAGCGTCTGCGCCGGATCTACGGCGAAAAGGACCTGCTGATTTCGCAGTCCCTGCGGCTGGGCGCCTTCGGCGACCTTGACGCCGCGGAGGTCGCCGCCCTGGCCAGCGTCCTGGTCTACCAGGCCAAGCGTGAGGACCGCGGACTCCGGCCCAAGATGCCGAGCATTGCACTGGAATCCGCCGTCGACATTGTGGTCCATGAATGGTCCGCCCTGGAGGACGTCGAGGAAGCCAGCAAGCTCCCGCTGACCGGCGAACCCGAACTCGGCCTGGTCTGGCCGATCTTCAAGTGGGCCAAGGGCCGGCACCTGCAGGACGTCCTCAGCGGCACGGACCTGGCCGCAGGCGACTTTGTCCGGTGGGTGAAACAGGTCATCGACCTGCTGGACCAGCTGGCAAAAATCCCGACGCTGGACCCGCGGGTCTCCCGGCTGTGCGGCGAAGCAATCAAACTCATCAAGCGCGGCGTCGTCGCGTATTCCTCCGTGGCCTGACTGCCACGGCCGCCCGGCCAAACCCTCCCCACCGTCGTCGAACACGTCCGGCCCGTGCCGGTCACCAGTTGCAAGGAGTCCCAGACCCATGACCGATTCACCGGCCGCCCCCGCGCCGCGCAAGGTAACGCTGTACAGGAACGGCTCCGTCTACACCGCCGCTGATCCCTTTGCGTCGGCGATGCTGGTCGACGGCGACACCGTCGCGTGGGTCGGTTCCGAGCAGGCGGCCACCTCGATCGCCGACGCCTCGATGGAGGTCATCGACCTGCACGGGGCGCTCCTCGCCCCCGGTTTCGTCGACTCCCATGTCCATCTCACCGAAACAGGCATCGCCCTGGACTCCCTGCAGCTCGGCAGCGTCCGCTCCGCCCGGGAACTGCTCGACGCCGTCGCCGGCTTCTGCGCCGCCGCTGCCAGCGAGGGCGGCGCCGTGCTGGGTCACGGCTGGGACGAGACCCGGTGGACGGACCCGGCACTGCCCTCCCGCGAGGAACTCGAACGTGCCGCCGGCGGGCGCAACGTCTACCTCTCCCGCGTCGACGTGCACTCGGCCCTTGTGTCCACGTCGCTGGCGGCAGCCGCCGGCCTCGACGGGATCGACGGCTCCGGTGCCGGCAGCCAGGTCAAGAGTGCCGCCCACACCGCCGCCCGGCTGGCGACGCGCCACTTGCCCGCCGCGGCGCTCCGGAGCTACCAGCAGCAGGCCCTCACCGAGGCGGCAGCCAACGGCTATGTGGCCGTCGCGGAAATGGCGGCACCGCACATCGGCAGCATTGAAGACCTCCGGCTCGCCGCCGCCTGGAACACGGGCCCGGACGCCGTCCCGGAAATCCTGCCGTACTGGGGCGAGCTGGCCACCTCGGCGGACCACGCCCGGTCCATCCTCGACGGCCTGGGCGTGCCCGTGCTGGGGCTGGCGGGCGACCTGAACATGGACGGCTCGATCGGTTCGCGGACCGCGGCCCTGCGGGCGGACTACAGCGACGCCCCGGGGGAGCGCGGGAGCGTGTACCTCTCGGTCGCGGAGGCCGCGGCACACGTGGCCGCGTGCTCGCTGCTGGGCATCCAGGCAGGATTCCATGTGATCGGCGACGCCGGCCTCGACGCCGCGCTGGACGCCCTGGACCAGGCGGCGGCGGAAGTCGGCGAGCAGAAGGTCCGGGCCGCCGGCCACCGCCTCGAACACGTCGAACTCGCCGACGCCGAATCCATCCGCAGGCTGGCCGCGTACTCCGTCACCGTCAGCGCCCAGCCCGGCTTCGATGCTGCCTGGGGCGGCGAGGACGGTCTCTACCGGCAGCGCCTGGGCTCCCGGCGGGTCGGCATGAACCCCTTTGCGTCCTTCTACGCCGCCGGCGTCCCTATCTCCTTTGGCAGCGACAGCCCGGTCACGCCCCTGCGGCCGTGGGCCAGCGTCCGGGCCTGCCTGCAGCACAACAACCCCGCGGAACAGATCTCGGCCCGCGCAGCGTTCCTGGGCCATACGCGGGCCGGCTGGCGCGCTGCCCGGTACCGGAACCCGATGGCCGGCCAGCTGGTACCCGGCGCCCCCGCCAGCTTTGCCGTGTGGGAAGTCGATGAGCTTATGGTCCAGGTCGCTGACGGCCGGGTCCAGTCCTGGAGCACGGACCCCCGGGCCCGGACGCCGCTGCTGCCCGCGCTGGACACCGGCTCCGAGCCGGCCTGCCTGCAGACCGTCAGGGACGGCCGCGAGCTGTTCGCCAGCGGCTCCCTGCGGGGCTGACCGCCAGCCGGCCCGGCCGGTGCCACACCGAAACTTCGACAGGCTTGAGGCGCCCCTGACCTGCGACGATGGATGAATCGGCAGGTCACGGAGCGGTTGACAGATCGGGGCGTGCCCGTAGCATTGAGGGTCAACGGAGGGTTGCGTAAGGCGCAGACTCCGGACGTCCCCCCGGTCAGGTCCAGTTGCCGCAAGCGCGGCAGCTCCCTTGGCCGTGGCCATGGGTACCCCCAGGGGGCGGGTCCACTTCGCAGCAGAAAACGGTTCCGGCGGCGCTTTCCGCGGGCTGCCGGAACTGGCCCGAAGCGGGTGGACCTGCCCGGGGGCCGGCATCGGCCCCCGGAGGGTCCGGCGACTCCCTATAATGGAGAGTTGCGCCTGGTGTCAGCTCCTGAGTGACCGCCCGGCGTTTGACCGCTCCCTTCAAGGAAAGGCCTCGCTGTGCGTGTCCTCACGATCATCCCGACCTACAACGAGCTGGAATCGTTGCCCAAGACCCTCGGGCGCCTGCGCACGGCTGTGCCAGGCTCCGACGTCCTGGTTGTCGACGACAACAGCCCCGACGGCACCGGGCAGCTGGCGGACCGCTTCGCCGCCGAGGACAGCCAGGTCCATGTCCTGCACCGTGCGGGCAAAGCCGGACTCGGAGCGGCATACATCGCCGGTTTCAAGTGGGGCCTCGACGCCGGTTACGACGTCCTCGTCGAGATGGACGCCGACGGCTCGCACCAGCCGGAGCAGCTTCCCCAGCTGCTGGAGGCCGTGGAACAGGGTGCCGACCTCGCCATGGGCTCCCGCTGGGTACCCGGCGGGAGTGTCGTCAACTGGCCCCTGTACCGGCAGGCGATTTCCCGGGTGGGCAGCACCTACGCCCGGATCCTGCTGGGCCTGAAAATCAAGGACGTCACCGGGGGCTTCCGTGCGTTCCGCCGGAGCACCCTGGAGAAGCTGAACCTGGACGCCGTCGACTCAGTCGGGTACGGCTTCCAGGTGGACCTCGCCTGGCGCGTGGCCAAGCTTGGCCTGACGATTGTCGAACGCCCCATCACTTTCGTCGAGCGTGAGCTGGGCGCCTCGAAGATGAGCGGAAACATCGTGGTCGAAGCCATGATCAATGTGACGAAGTGGGGCCTGGCCGCCCGCTGGAACACGCTCTCCGGGAAAATCACCGGCAAGGCTGCCGCCAAGTAGTCCCCCTAACGAAGCAACGCGGGGTCACTTCCGGCCCATCCGATGCGTCGGGATGGGCTGGAAGTGACCCCGCGTTGTGTGAAACGGCGGGTGCGCGGGCTGTTTAGGCCGAGCGCCGTTCGCCGCGGCGTTCGCGCAGGATCGTCAAGCGGTCTTCGAGGATCTGCTCGAGTTCGGGCAGCGACCGGCGTTCCAGGAGCATGTCCCAGTGCGTGCGGACTGCCTTTTCGTTGAGGTTCACAGGGCGTTCGCCGTCGACGAGCAAGGCTTCCTTGCCGGTCTTGGATACCCATACCGGGGGGATCTCCGCTTCGGAGGAGAAGGTCACGAATACCTGTTCGCCGTCCGCGCAACGGTACTCAACCCGCTGGCGCGGAGCCGGTTCGACACCGGATTCGGTCTCCATGCTCTGTGCGCCAAGGCGCATACCCCGCAGGCTGCGATCGCTCATCTTTTCTCCCTCTATTCGGTTCGCAGGGTCATGCCCTGCGTTAGCCGGGGGCTGTGAGGCCGCGCCGGACTACTGTTTGCATCGCGCCGTCTCACGGGACCCATACCGGACATATCGTCACTGGATTAAACGCTTTGCGAAGCTTAATTGTTCCGCCGGACTGAACCAGCCGGACAAATACCCAAGTATACGGGCACAGACCACCCCTGGTAAAGCCGGCAGGGACCTGGCAGCGGTTCCGGACAAGCGAAAAGGGAGCACCCGGCGAGCGGGTACTCCCTTCTTTCCTTGAAACGCTTAGGCCTCCGGCGCAGCCGGCCTGGCAGCGGAGGGTTCCGCCGCGGCGTCGGAACCGGGGCCGAACAGCCCGTCATTGGACTGGGCGTCCTTGCTGCCGCCGAGCGCGTTCCCGATGCCCTTGAGGGCCTCGCCGACCTCACTTGGGATGATCCACAGCTTGTTCGCCGAGCCCTCTGCGATCTTCGGGAGGGTCTGCAGGTACTGGTAGGCCAGGAGCTTCTGGTCGGGGTTGCCCTTGTGGATCGCGTCGAACACCTTTTGGATGGCCTGGGCCTCGCCGTCGGCCCGCAGGATCGCCGCCTTCGCGTCGCCTTCGGCCTTCAGGATCGAGGACTGCCGCTGGCCTTCTGCGGTGAGGATGGCGGACTGCTTGGTGCCTTCCGCGGTGAGGATGGCGGCGCGGCGGTCACGCTCGGCGCGCATCTGCTTCTCCATCGAATCCTGGATGGAGTGGGGCGGATCGATTGCCTTGAGTTCCACCCGGGAGACACGGATGCCCCAGCGGCCGGTCGCTTCGTCCAGCACGCCGCGGAGCTGCCCGTTGATCTGGTCACGTGAGGTCAGGGCCTCTTCGAGGTTCAGGCCGCCAACGACGTTTCGGAGCGTCGTGGTGGTGAGCTGCTCGACCGCCTGGATGTAGTTGGCGATCTCATAGGTTGCCGCCCGTGCGTCGGTGACCTGGAAGTAGACCACCGTGTCGATGGAGACGACGAGGTTGTCCTCGGTGATCACCGGCTGCGGCGGGAAGGAGACCACCTGTTCACGCAGGTCAAGCAGCGGCAGCAGCCGGTCCACGAACGGGATCAGGATCGTGAGGCCGGGGTTCAGCGTCCGCTGGTACTTGCCCAGCCGTTCGACGACGCCGGCACGGGCCTGCGGGACAATCCGCACCGACCGGACCAGCACAATTATTACGAACGCAACGAGAACCAGCAGCACGATTGCGACTGCGATATCCATACATCACCTATTCCCCGGATTGGTCTTGCTATGGTGTGCGGCGGTGTCCCGCCGCGTCCCCGGCGCCGGTGGCGGCAGCCGGAATTCTTGTGCGGGCTATTGGATGGCGGTTTCCGGCTGCGGGGCAACGACGGCGGTGGCGCCGTCGATCGCGCTGACGATTGCATGCTGGCCGGGGGCCAGCACTCCGGTCTCAGAACGGGCGCTCCAAACGTCGCCGCCGATTTTGACGAGCCCGCCGCTGGCACTGACGGGCTCCATCACGAGGGCGGATTCGCCGATCAGCCGCTCAACATTGCTCCGACGGTCAGCCGGGCCCTTATGGAGGTGCTTGAGCGCAAGGGGCCGGACGAAGCCGATCATCAGAAGGGACACCACGCAGAACGCCACGATTTGCAGGCCGAGGTCGACGCCGGCGAAGGATGCCACCAGCCCGGCAAGGGCTCCGCCGCCGAGCATGATGAAGAACAGGTCCAGGGTGAGCATCTCCACCACGGCGAACACCAGGAACACGGTGAGCCATAACGCCCACCAATTTTCAGGCAGCCATTCGAACATCATTTCCCCCTTCGCACCGGGATCTGCAGGGGCAGACCCTCAGTAACTGTGATTCCATCCTAAGCCGAACGGCCGCGCGCGCGGAGGGCCAAGGAACGCAGTTGATGAAAGTGCCCAAGTCGTTACCTTCGGGCAGCCCGGCGGGCTAGCGGAGCGGTTCGAAGACACCGATCCGGAACCGGGCCGACACGGCGGTGAGCGGCGGCAGGCCGGCCGCGAGGGTTCCCAACGCGGCCCGGTCAAGGTGGTGCCCGGCCGGGCCCATGAGGGCCAGCCGGGCGACGTCGTCCGGGGACAGCAGGAGGGGCACATCCAGGTCGTCGGCGGAGAGCGCCAAAAAGTGCCCTTCCAGGGAGGCAGCGAGCCGTTCGTCCTTGGCCGGGTCGATGCCGAGCATGCCGGCCTGGCCGGCGACCTCCTCCAGGTGTCCCGGCCGCGGAGTGACCACTATCAGCCGGCCGCCGGGGCGGAGGACCCTGGCAAACTCAACTGCGTTGCGTGGCGCGAAGACCACGGTGACGAGGTCGACTCTGCCGTCGGCCACCGGCAGCGGCTGCCACACGTCGCCGACGAGGTTCACGGCCTCGGGGTTCAGCTTTGCGGCCCGGCGGAGGGCGAACTTTGAAATATCAAGGCCAATCGCCCGGGCGGGCGTCCGGTCCTGCGCCGCCCGGTCCAGCACGGCACGGAGGTAGTGGCCGGTCCCTGTTCCGGCGTCCAGCACGGTCCCGGGGGATCGCGGCGTACCCCCGGCGAGGGTGCGCGCGGCCAGTTCCGCCACGGCGTCGGCGAGGGGACGGTAGTGGCCGGCGGAGAGGAAATCGAAGCGTGCTGCCACCATGTCGGCCGTGTCCGCTTCGAAGACGGTGCCTTTGCCCACGAGGAAGTTGAAGTACCCCTGCTTTGCCGCGTCGAAGCTGTGGCCGCCCTGACACACCAGGGTGCGTCCGCCGCCGTCCTTGAAGGCGAGCCTGTCCCGGCAGACCGGGCACAGGAGGGAGTCGGCGGAGACAGGGGGCATAGTGTCCATCCTAGGGGCGGCGCGTCGCGGACGGCCGCGGTCCGCCCCGGCCCGGGCCGGACGTGAGCTATTTCACTGCCGGGGAAAGTCGGGCTAGGCTCGCACACGTGAAATCCGAAGATCTCCCGCTGCTGAATTCCGTCTCCGCTCCTGCCGTGCATCCGGACGGTGCGCGCGCCGTGGTGTCCGTGACCCGGCCCGACTTCGACGCCGATGCCTACGTCGGACAGTTGTGGACGGTCCCGCTGGACCCCGGCCGGTCCCCGCGCCGCCTGACCCGCGGTTTCCGCGACACGGCACCGGACTTCTCCCCGGACGGACAGGTCCTCGCGTTCCTGCGCGCCGCTGCCGGCGGCAAACCCCAGCTCCACATCGTCGAGGCCGGCGGCGGGGAGCCGCAGCCCGTCACGGACGCACCGCTGGGAGTATCAACGTTTGCGTGGTCGCCCGACTCGAAGCGCATTCTCTTCAGCGCCCGGACCCCGGAGGACGGCCGTTACGGCAGCACCGACGGCGTCTCCCCCGGCAGCGAGGACGCACGGCTGATCACGGATTACCAGTACCGGATGAACGGCGTCGGCTACACCGCCGACAAGCCGGTGCAGCTCTTCCTGATCGAGCTGCCGGAGCTCGGCGCGGAACCCAAGGTAGCGCCGACGGGCCGGGCCCTGAAGGCGGTCACCGCCGGCGGCGCCAGCGCCGGCACAACCGCCGGCCTGCTGCCGGCCGCGCAGCAGCTGACCACCGCTGCCACGGACCATACCGGCGCGGGCTTCGGCGCCGACGGGCGTACCGTCTACTGTGTGGCCGCCCTGCATGAGGGCAGCGACGGCGATCTCGCCAGCGGCATCTACCGCATCACGGTTGGCGATGCCGCCGGGGGAGGGGAACCCGAACCCGTTGTCCCGGCAAATACCGGCCGGCAGTCCGTGCACGCCGTCCGCGAGTCACGGGACGGGCAGCTGCTGTTCTTCCTCGCCCAGGACCTTGGTGCATCGGGCCAGGACTTTGTCGCCCGCAACACAGCCCTCTACGTCATGCCGGCGGGAGGCGGCGACGCCACCCGGCTGAGCGACGTCGAGACGATGGACCTGGGCTGCAACGGCAGGATCGAACTCGCCGGCCACGAGTCGGCGCTGCTGCTGAACAACACCCGGGGAACGGTCGAACTGGTCGAATTCGGGGCTTCCGGGAACCACCAGTCACTGGTCCGCGGAGAGCGGGTGGTCACCGGCGCCGCTGCCTGCGGGGAGTCGCTTGTGGTCAGCTTCGCCGACGCGGCAACCGCTGGGGATGTGGCCGTGCTCGAGGACGGAGAGCTCCGCGTCCTGACCGACTTTTCCGCGGCGCTGCTTTCCGACGCCGGAATTATCGAGCCGCTGGAGCTCACGGTCCCCTCAACCGACGGCTACCCCGTCCATGGCTGGCTCGTGAAGCCGCCGGGGCGCGGACCCCACCCGGTGCTGCTGAACATCCATGGCGGCCCCTTCGCCCAGTTCACCGGAGCCCTTTTCGATGAAGCCCAGGTCTACGCTGCGGCCGGCTACGCGGTTCTGATGTGCAACCCCCGCGGTTCCGCCGGCTACGGACAGGATCACGGACGGGCCATCAAGGAAAAGATGGGAACCCTTGACATGCAGGACGTCCTGGCCTTTCTCGACGGCGCGCTCAGCAAGTTCGAGGAGCTCGACGCCGGGGCGCTCGGCATCATGGGAGGGTCCTACGGCGGTTACCTCACCGCGTGGACCATCAGCCACGACCACCGTTTCAAAGCAGCGATCGTGGAACGCGGGTTCCTTGATCCCGTGAGCTTCATCGGCTCCTCCGACATCGGCTGGTTTTTCGGCGGGGAATACACCGGACGCGCGGCCGAACAGATGGCGGCGCAAAGCCCGATGGCCCGGGTGGACCGGGTGCGCACCCCGTCGCTGGTCATCCACAGCGAAGAGGACCTCCGCTGCCCGGTGGAGCAGGGCCAGCGGTATTTCACTGCGCTCAAGCAGCTGGGAGTGGAGGCTGCGTTCCTGGTCTTCCCCGGGGAGAACCATGAGCTCTCACGTTCCGGGACGCCGCACCACCGCAAGCAGCGCTTCGAGCAGATCCTGCAGTGGTGGGCGCGCCACCTTCCGACCGCGGCGAATCCCGCCGCTGCGCCCCTGGGCGGGGGTTAGTCGCCCGGCAGGAACCCGAGTTCCTTACGGGCCAGGGTGATATCGGGTTGCGCCCAGCGCGCGGAGTATTCTGCATTGTTGCTGAGGGAGCGCAGCTCGGCGCGGTCCAGATAGAGGATGCCGTGCAGGTGGTCGGTTTCGTGCTGGACGATCCGCGCCTGCCAGCCACGGAACTCCCGCTGCTGCGGGCTCCCGTCCGGTGCGGTGAACTTGAGCCGGACGTGCTCGGGACGGTTGACAGCGGCCTGGAGCCCGTTCAGCGACAGGCAGCCTTCATAGAACGCCACGCTGGTGGTGCCCAGCGGCTCGTAGACCGGGTTGAGCATGGCAAAGAACGGCAGGGGTTCACGTCCGCGGGCGGCGGCGACGCCGGGATCGACGTCGAACTGGTCTTCGAGCACCGCGAGCTGCAACGGTATGCCGAGCTGGGGTGCGGCCAGACCCACACCGGGCGCCTTGTGCATCACGCTGCGCATCAGGTCGATCAATTGGCCAAGTTCGGCGTCGCTGATCTGCCCGTTGAAGGGCGCTGCGAACTGCCGGAGCACGGGATGTCCTGCCTGGACAATGGTGGGGAGCACCCCGCCGGTCAGTAGCTGCTGGACGTTTTCGTGGATGCGGGCGGCGCTGAGGTCCGTCGGCTTGGCGTCAGGGGACATGGCAACAGACTACTGGCGTCCGCAGGCCGTGGTGACAAATTCGTAAATGCGTCCACGCAGCACCGCTCCGGCATCGATTTTCAGGACGCCGTCGCGGCCGCCCACGGATACCCGGAGGGGCAGCAATGTCCCCACTTTGTCGTCCGCAATGGCGTGCGGATCGCAGCGTGCGGGCCGGATCCCCAGCCGGACCTGCTGGAAGGCCCCGCCGGCGCGGACCGACACCGAGCGCGGCCACGGGGCGCGCTGGTCCTCGTCGAGCAGTGGGGTCCCATCGATCCAGTTGATGGTCAGGCTTCCCGTTGAGCCGGGATTCACGGCGCCAGGGGTGCTGCGCGGGGTGATGGCAAGCGTCAGGACGGCGCCCTGCGCGTCCGCAGACACCTCGAGGTCCGGGGCCAGCCGGATGTCGGCGACCGCGGCGGCCGCCTGGGCGAGGCACATCTCCGTGTTGTTCCGTTCCATCACCCCGTAGGGATCGCCGGCGGGCACCGTCGCTGCCGGCCCGGGTCCGCTGCCCCCGGCAATCCGGAGCGACACCGCCGTGACCCCGGCCGCGGGCGCTGTCTGGATGCCGCACTCGGGAGCGCGCAGCTGTGCCGGAAGGATCTTGGTCTGGCGCGGCGGAAGCTCGATCCCACCGGGCGTCGCCGGCCACTCCACGGCGCCGGAAAAGAGCGGGCTGGACAGGCTTGCACTGAGCACGGTCAGCGGCCCTGCCGTGTTGTTCGTCAACTGGACGGCAATGACTTGCCGGCTGTAGTCGTCGCGGAGCTGGTTGATCTCGGCGGAGATGGGGGCGGCGGAAGCCGCTGGCGCTGCCGTTGCCGTTGGTGTGGCGGACGGAGTGCCGGTCCCGGGGGTACCCGCGCTGCAGGACGCCGTCAGGGCGAGGGCAGCCATAACGGCGGCAACCCTGCCCGCGGCGACGTGACGGGTTCCGGCGGCAGGGCGCCGCAGCGGCGGAAGGAAGCAGCCCATGGGGTCAGTGTATTCCGGCGGAGACCGCGCGGCCGTGGCCGGGACGGGTCTTTGCGTTAGTCTCGGTGCCATGACTTCACCGACCCCCCTGGATTGTGTTCTCGAGCTGCTGCGCGTTATCGAAGCCGGTGGCGGCCCGGCGGACATCGCTCCCTTCCTGGCCGAGGATTACGTCCTGAGCGAGGCGCCCCACCTGCTGGCCCCGACCGGGGCGGTGCGGAACCGCGACGAGGCCCTGGCCGGGGCGGCCGCAGCCCATCAGGTGGTTGCGGGGCAGCGCTTCGTAGTGCGACGCACGACGTGTGAGGGGAACCGTGTGGTGGTGGAAGCCGACTGGACAGCGACGCTGCTGATGGACCTGCCGCATTGGGATACCGGCGAGGTCATCCGCGCCAGGATCGCGAGCGTTTTTGAGGTCCGGGACAGCAGGATTGCCAGCCAGGACAGCTACGACTGCTATTTCATGCCCGCCTGAACCACGCCGTCCCGCGTCCTGCCGCGCGGTTCGGGCAGCGTCTTCACTGCATGGTGAACCGGCGGGCCACGAGCCCGTTGACGGCGGGCACGGCAGCCGCCGCCGCCAGGGCGCGGTTACGCACCGACCATGGTGCTGCCGGCAGCGGCCGCCCCAGCGCCATGTTGATTTCGGACTGGCGGGCCGCCCGGGCGGCTGCGGCCGTGCGGCCCGCCTCGAATGTGCGCAGTCCTGCTCCCACGTTCGCGCCGCCCAGCGCAGCGAGAACCAGCGGAGCCAGGGCCACGGCGTCGAGCCAGCCCAGGTTCATGCCCTGGCCGCCGATCGGGCTGATCTCGTGCGCGGCGTCGCCGATCAGCACCGTCCGGCCGGCCACCATCCGGCGTACCAGCCTGGAGCGGACGCCAAAGCGGCTCAGCATGCTGTTGCTGGCGGGATCGACGCCGATCCCGGTGCGTTGTTCTATCATGCGTGCGAGCCCGACGGCGTCCCGGCCGTTTCCGGTGTCCCCGAGGCGCACCACCCAGCGGCGCAGCGATCCCGGCAGCGGGAAGGACTCCACGATCCCCGCGGCTTCCAGGAACAAGGCCGCGTCCGGACCGAATCCGGTCGTGTCGGCGAAGTCGCCCATCAGGTAGCTGTCCGGGTAGTCCTTCGCCCGGACAGCGGTGCCGAGCTGCGAGCGGACGGCGGAGCGGACACCGTCAGCGGCAACGGCGATGGACGCCGTGTAGCGGACCGCCGAACCCGCCGCCGTGGCTTCCGCGGTGACCTGGCCGCCGTCGTGGTGCAACCCCGTGACCCGGACACCGCGGTGGAGGGCGTCAGGGTCGAGCTGCCGGATGCGCTGTTCCAGGAGGGCCTCCGTGCGGGACTGCGGCAGGGCCAGGACGAACGGGAAAGTGGCCGAGACGCTGGCGAAGGACATCCGCGCGAGGGTCCGGCCGCCGCCCACGGCGATGCCGCGCCGGATCGCGACCCCTTCCGCCACCAGGGCCTGCCCCACCCCGATTCCCTGGAGCGCGTCCAGCGACGGGGGATGGATGCCGATGGCCCGGGAGTGCGCCTCGGCGACGGTCCGCTGCTCCAGGATCCGGACGCTGGCACCCTCCTGGAGCAGCAGGGCTGCCATGAACAGGCCCACCGGCCCGCCGCCGATCACCAGGACATCAGCCATCCGCGGCACTCCTGTCCGCCTTGTCCTTGTCGGCGTTGTCCTGGTCAAGCATCAGCAGGTTGCGGAAGGGGGCCCGGCGGACGACGGTCCAGCCCGGGGGAGCCACCAGCTGGAGTTCGGCGGCGGTGTAGCTGCGGCGGATGGAGGTGAGCCCGTCCGGCCTGATGTAGGAGCCGGTGAACGGCCAGGAGCCGGCGAAGAAGAGGGCGTAGGCGCCCGTGCTGCGCCGAAGGTCGCTGTGGATGACAGTTCCGTGGGAGAGCGCCGCGGACTCAGCCAGGAACGACGGAAGTTCATCCTCTGCCAGATGGTGCAGCACATGGTTGGACACGACCAGGTCGAAACTGAGGCCTTCGCCGGCCAGCTCGGCGGCCGTGGACTGCCGGAACCTCACGCCGGTGGCCGCATGCCGTTCCGCCGCGAAGCGGCTGGCGCGCGGATCCGGATCGATGGCGGTGATCTCAAGGCGGAGCCCGTCCCGGGCCGCCCAGCGGGAGAGCATCACCGGCACATCACCGCCCCCGCAGCCGATATCCAGGAGGGTGGTTTTCATGCCCTGGCGGAGGCGTGGCCGGAGCTGGGAGCGATAGATGCCCCGCCAGCCGGAGACGGCCCGGTTGACCAGGGCGAACTGGGCATAGGTGCGGTCCAGCCGGACCGGGTCGCAGCCGGGCAGGTCCATCTCCTCGACGGCGTGCGCCGCACGTTCGCGCAGTAGCTGCACTGGATCTCAGGCCAGCGCCGATTCCGGCTGCGTGGTCCCGGCGTCGCCGGCCGCACCCCCGGTCCAGGCCGGTGGTGCTTCGCGGAGCGGGCTTCCCAGCTTCGTGAACAGCGCCGTTTCCACCGTGAGTCCGGGTCCGAACGCCATGGAGCAGATCCGTTCGGCGTCGGCGTCGGCGCCGACGGCCGTCGGCTGGTCCAGGATGTGCCGGAGCACGAACAGCACGGTGGCGCTGCTCATGTTCCCGAAGTTGCGCAGGGTCTCGCGGGCCGGGACCAGCTGCTCGTCACTCAGGTCCAGCCGGGACTGGACCTTGTCCAGGATGCTGCGGCCGCCGGGGTGGATGGCCCAGTGCCGGATATCGCGGTAGGGGAGCCCCCGCAGGGCGTCCTCCCGGGAGAGAAGCGGCTCCAGCGCGCCGATGATGTGGTCATCGATGATGTGCGGGACGTAGTTTCCCAGGACCATCTCAAAGCCCTCGTCGCCGATGTTCCATGCCATGGATTCCTCGCCGACGGGCGTCAGCACGGTCTCGAAGTGGTCCAGCTGCAGGAGCGCGCGTACGTCCGGGTCCTCGCGGGCGGTCACGATGGCGGCAGCGGCGCCGTCGGCAAACAACGCCGACCCCATGATGGTGTCCGGGTCGTTCGAGGTCCGCACATGGAGCGAGCAGAGCTCGGCGCACACGACCAGGACGACGGCGTCCGGGTCCGCCTCGCAGAAGGATTTGGCCGCCCGCAGTGCGGGGAACGCGGCGTAGCAGCCCATAAACCCGAGGTGGTAGCGCTGCACAGCGGGATTCAGGCCGAGGGCCCGGACGATTTTGTAGTCGGGCCCGGGGTTGAAGAAACCGGTGCAGGACACGGTGACGAGGTGGGTGATGTCGTGTGAGGTGATGCCGGGGCTGGCATCGAGGGCTTTCCCGGCCGCCTCAATGAAGAGCTTGGTGGCCTCCGTGGCGAAAATCTCGTTGCGGACCTTGGTGCTTGGGCTGAGGAGCAGTCCGGTGCCGGCGTCGAAAAACCGTGGATTCTCCGACTGGTTGTCCCTGGTCATTTCCGCAACGGCAGTGTGGCGGGTGTCGATCGCGGCGGAGTCGAAGCAGGTGCTGACCAGGCGGGTACCAAGCCTGGTGAGCCCCGGTTGGGCTGCAAACACGTCGCGGGCTTCCGTTTGGATCAGAACAGTTGGCGGGACAGCAGTTTCCAGGGACCTCAGGTAGACCGTCATGGTTCATTCTCAGTGAGGCCGGCGCAGAAGACAATGGATGCAGCCCCGGATGCGGGCCGGAAGCTGGTTAGATGGAGCCAGATGACGCCGGGGGCCGCGGCCCCCGCCCTCGAGATGGAGACACGATGAGCATGGCTACCACGCCGGAAACGCAGAAGAATGCGCAGCCGGACACGCAGCCGCCGGTGCGCCATGTTGCTGACACGCACGATCTGATCCGTGTGGTCGGCGCACGCGGGAACAACCTCAAGGACGTCACCCTGGAGATCCCGAAACGCCGTCTGACGGTGTTCACTGGTGTCTCCGGCTCGGGAAAAAGCTCTCTGGTGTTCGCGACGATCGCCGCCGAGTCGCAGCGGATGATCAACGAGACCTACAGCGCCTTTGTGCAGGGCTTCATGCCCACACTGGCCCGGCCCGACGTCGATTTCCTGGAGGGCCTGACGACGGCGATCATCGTCGACCAGGAACGGATGGGTGCGAATCCCCGCTCCACGGTGGGCACTGCCACGGACGCCAACGCCATGCTCCGAATCCTTTTCAGCCGGCTGGGGATGCCGCACGTGGGGCCGCCCACGGCGTTCTCCTTCAACGTCCCGACGCGCAAGGCGAGCGGGGTGATGAGCACGGAGAAGGGTGGCAGGGTCGAGAGGAACGTGGTGCACGATGCGGTCTACCTTGGCGGGATGTGCCCGCGTTGCGAGGGCATGGGTTCGGTCTCGGACTTCGACCTCACGGCGCTCTACGACGACAGCAAGTCCCTCGCCGAAGGTGCGCTCACGGTCCCCGGCTACAGCATGGACGGCTGGTACGGCCGCATCTTCAGCGGCGCCGGCTTCAACATGGACAAGCCGATCGCGAAGTTCACCAAGAAGGAGATGAACGACCTTCTCTACAAGGAGCCGACCAGGATCAAGGTTGAGGGCATCAATCTCACCTACGAGGGGTTGATTCCGAAGATCCAGAAATCGATGCTCTCCAAGGATGTCGAAGCGATGCAGCCTCACATCCGGGCCTTCGTGGAACGCGCCATCACGTTTCAGGCCTGTCCCGAGTGCGACGGCACGCGGCTCAGCCCGGAGGCCAGGTCCTCGAAGATCCAAGGCAAGAACATCGCCGAGCTGTGCGAGATGCAGATCAGCGACCTGTCCAGGTGGGTCCGGGAGCTCAAGGAGCCCTCGGTTGCACCGCTCCTCAAAGGCTTGCAGCACCTGCTCGATTCGTTCGCCGAAATCGGGCTGGGTTACCTCTCGCTGGACCGGCCGGCGGGCACCCTGTCCGGGGGAGAGGCCCAGCGCACCAAAATGATCCGGCACCTCGGCTCGTCCCTCACGGACGTCACCTACGTCTTCGACGAGCCGACGATTGGCCTGCACCCGCATGACATCGAGCGGATGAACCGGCTTCTGCTGCAGTTGCGCGACAAGGGCAATACTGTCCTCGTCGTCGAACACAAGCCCGAGACCATCGCGATCGCTGACCACGTCGTTGACCTTGGTCCGGGTGCGGGCACCGAGGGCGGCCGCGTCTGCTTTGAGGGAAGCACGGAGGGCCTTCGGGGGAGTGACACCATCACCGGCCGCCACCTCGATGACCGGGCCAGGGTTAAGGAATCGGTGCGTACGCCGTCCGGGACGCTCCCGGTGCGTGGCGCCTCGACGCACAACCTCAAAGCCGTGGACGTCGATATCCCGCTCGGGATGCTGTGTGTGCTCACGGGTGTAGCCGGGTCGGGCAAGAGCTCGCTGATCCAGGGGTCGGTCGCCGGCCGGGACGGCGTGGTGGTGATCGACCAGGGGGCCATCAAGGGGTCCCGGCGCAGCAACCCTGCGACGTACACGGGTCTTCTCGCGCCAATCCGCAAGGCGTTCGCCAAGGCCAACGGCGTGAAGCCGGCGCTGTTCAGCTCCAACTCAGAAGGGGCGTGTCCCACCTGCAACGGAGCGGGCGTCATCTTCACCGAACTGGGCGTGATGGCCACCGTCGAGTCCACCTGCGAGGACTGCGAGGGCCGGAGGTTCCAGGCGTCAGTGCTGGAATACCAGCTGGGCGGCCGCAACATCGCTGACGTGCTGGCAATGTCGATGACCGAGGCCGAGGCGTTCTTTGCTGCCGGTGAGGCGAAGACACCGGCAGCGCACAAGATCCTCGACCGGATCGTGGACGTCGGGCTTGGCTACCTGACCCTCGGACAGCCGCTCACCACCCTGTCCGGCGGCGAGCGGCAGCGCGTCAAGCTGGCCACGCAGATGGCCGAGAAGGGCGACGTGTACGTCCTCGACGAGCCCACCACAGGCCTGCACCTGGCCGATGTCCAGAACCTGTTGGGCCTCCTCGACCGGCTCGTCGACTCCGGCAAGTCGGTCATCGTCATCGAGCACCACCAGGCCGTGATGGCGCACGCCGACTGGATCATCGACCTCGGCCCGGGCGCCGGGCACGACGGCGGCCGGATCGTCTTCGAGGGCACCCCGGCGAACCTCGTCGCCGGCCGGTCCACCCTCACCGGCCAGCACCTCGCGGCCTACGTCCAACGGTGACCGGGCCGGCCTCCTAGGACACGGTGGACCCGGACGACAGGTTTCGTTTGAGGATTTTTCCGCTGGGCCCGAGGGGAAGCTCCGCGAGCAGCCTGATGATTCGCGGGTATTTGTAGGCGGCCAGCTGTGCGCTTGCGAATTCGATCAGCTCGGTATCGGTGGCGGTGGCTCCCGCGTCGAGCACAATCGCGGCCGCGACCTCCTGGCCGTGGACGTCGTGCGGGACGCCGTAGACGGCGGCGCTGACTACCTGCGGGTGGGTAAGAAGGATTTCCTCCACCTCCCGGGGGTAGACGTTGTAACCGTTCCGGATAATCATGTCCTTCTTGCGGTCCACGATTCGCAGGTAGCCGTCGTCGTCCTTGGTCCCAAGGTCCCCCGTGCGGAACCAGCCGTCGACGATCGCCTCGGCGGTGGCCTCGGGCCGGTTGAGGTAGCCCTTCATCAGCAGGTGTCCACGGACGACGAGCTCGCCCAGTTCGCCCGCGGGCAGCAATTCGATGCTCTCGACTGTTTCGGCGCGTGCAATTTCGATGTCAACACCCCAGATCGCGGTCCCGATGGTACCGGGCCGGGGTGGTGTGCCCACGTGGTTGAACGCTGCCACCGGGGACGTTTCGGTCAGCCCGTAGCCTTCATGGATTTCGATGCCGAAGACGTCGTGGAATTTGTCCATGACGGCCAGCGGGAGCGACGATCCGCCGGAGATGCCGTAACGCAGCGCGGACGGGCGGTTTGCACCGGCCTTCGCCGCTTCCAGAAGGGCCACATACATGGTCGGCACCCCCACGAAGATGTTCACGTTGTGCCGGTCCATCAGGTCCAGTGCGCCCGCACCGCTGAAGCGGGGCATCATGACGATGGTTGCGCCGGCCCGCAGTCCCGTGTTGAGAACGACTGTTTGGCCGAAAGTGTGGAACAGCGGCAGGCCGCCGAACAGGACATCGCCGGGCTTGAAATCCATGACGCTCGTCAGCAGGACGGAAGTCTGTTCCACCAGGGCGAAATGGGTGCCGAGGGCGCCCTTCGGCTTGCCGGTGGTGCCGGAGGTGTACAGGATCGTGGCGGTGTCGGAGGGCCGGCAGGGGACATAGCTGTCGATCGGCCGGGACACGGCTGCCTCGGCTTCAAGCCGCGGCAGACCGCCGTCGTCGGGCGCCATCACGGTCAGAAGGTCGATCCCGGTGCTCGCGGCACCCGCGGCACCTTCCGTCAGCAGCGGCGCAGCGCAGACCAGCATCCTGGCGCCGCTGTCCTGGAGCACGTATTCGATTTCGCGTGCCTTGAGCAAGGCATGCACCGGAACCACAATGGCTCCCAGGGACAGGACGGCGTAGTACACCCGGGCGAAGTCCGAAACATTGGGGATCAGGACGGCGACGGCATCTCCAGGGCCGATGCCACGCGCGCGCAGCGCCCCGGCGTAGGCGCGGGTCTCGTGCCAGAGGCTGGCATAGGAAGTTTCCTCCCCACCAACGATCAGCGCGGTGCGGTCCGGGGTCCTACGAGCGGACTCGGCCAGGATGGCTGCGACGGAGATGGTGCCGAAGCCTTCTGTGGGGTGGTTGGTATTCATGGCCTGCTTCTTCGTTGGGATGGTCATGCCTTCAGGATCAGGGCGTCGCCCTGGCCGCCGCCGCCGCAGAGGGCGACGACGCCGGTGCCTCCGCCGCGGCGCTTCAGGGCCAGGGCCTGGTGCAGGACCAGGCGCGCGCCCGAGGCCCCCACCGGATGCCCGAGGGCGATGGCGCCACCCTCGGCGTTGATGTCCTCCGGCTCGATGCCGAGGTCCGTGGCGGACTGGATGAGCACGGAAGCGAAGGCTTCGTTGATCTCGACGAGGTCAAGCTCCTGCGCGGTGATGCCTTCACGCTTGAGGGCGAGTTCGATGGCACGGGCGGGCTGGGAATGCAGGGATCCATCCGGTCCCGCGGTCTGGCCGTGGGCACCGATTTCGGCGATCCACTCGAGCCCCGCAGCTTCGGCTGCCGCCTTGCTGGCGATCACCAGGGCCGCGGCACCATCAGAGAGCGGTGAGGAGGATCCTGCGGTAATGGTGGCCGCTGCGTCTTTCGAGAAGGCGGGGCGCAGTTGCGCCAGGGATTCGGCGGTGGTGTCCGGGCGGATGCCCTCATCGTGCTCGAGGGTCAGCGCGGGCCCTTTGCGTTGGGGGAGGGTGATCGGGGCGATTTCCGCAGCGTACAAACCGGCGGCGCGTGCCGCTTCCGCCCGCTGGTGGGACCGGGCCGCGACGGCGTCCTGCTCGGCGCGGGCGATGCCCCGCTCCGCGTTTCCTGCGTCCGTGGCTTCGCCCATCAGCAGGCCGCTGACCGGATCCTGCAGCCCGTCCCGGTAGAGCGAGTCCAGCATCGGGGCCTCCCCGATAACGACGCCGGCGCGGAGCCCGGGCACCAGGTGCGGGGCGTTGGTCATGGATTCCTGGCCGGCGGCAACAATGAAGTCGGCTTCCCCGGCCCGGATCATCCGGGCAGCGTCAATCACGGCGGTGAGCCCGGAAAGGCAGAGTTTGTTGATCGTCACGGTGGGCACGTCCCAGCCGATGCCCGCGGCCAGGCTGGCCTGCCGCGCGGGGCCTTGGCCGGCTCCGGCCTGGATGACCTGGCCGACGATGACGGCCTGGATCTGTTCGGGGGCGACGCCGGCCCGGTCCAGGGCGGCCCGGATGGCGTGGGCGCCCAGTTCGCTGGAGGAGAAGGGCGTGAGGCCGCCGCGGAAGCGTCCGAAGGGTGTCCGGGCGCCGCCGAGGATGACGGGGATGCTGGCGTTCTGGTTCATGAGAGTCCTTTCGGGTTGGGTGCGTGGATCAGGCGAAGGCGGAGATGCCGGTGATCCCGCGTCCGATGATCAGCGCCTGCATCGTTTCGGTGCCTTCGTAGGTGTGGATGGCTTCGATGTCGGCGAGGTGCCGGGCGACCCGGTTTGCCAGCAGAA
Organism: Pseudarthrobacter kochi; assembly: GCF_055412805.1. Classification (NCBI taxonomy): domain Bacteria; kingdom Bacillati; phylum Actinomycetota; class Actinomycetes; order Micrococcales; family Micrococcaceae; genus Pseudarthrobacter; species Pseudarthrobacter kochi. Next base: position 20,493 of record NZ_JBVAYV010000006.1, on the reverse strand, counting down.
TGCCGTTTCCACCGAGGAGGTCCCGGGCATTGGAGGCAATACCGCGGGCAATGCGGGTGCAGGTGTATTTGGCCAGTGATGCCTGTTCGGGTGTGAGGGACCCTGCCTCGTCGAGGCGGGTCATCTGAACCACCATCAGTTGCATGGTGGCCAATTCGCTCAGCATCCGGGCCAGTCTTTCCTGCACGATCTGCGAGGCGGCCAGCGGCCGGCCGAACTGCAGACGCTGCCTGGCGTACTGGACCGCGGTTTCGTAGCAGGCTGTGGCGTGCCCGACGGCGGACCAGGCCACGCCCAGCCGGGTGGCCAGCAGCACCCTCGCGGTGTCTTTGAAAGTCCGTGCCCCAGGCAGGGCATTCTCCTGGGGGACAAAGACATTCTCGAGCCGGATGTGTGCCTGCCAGATGGCGCGCAGGGCCAGTTTGCCTTCGATTTTCGTTGCGGCGTAGCCGGGGGAGTCCTGCGGCACCAGATATCCGTGAACCTGGCTGTCCTCGCCCCTGGCCCACACGACGCAGACTCCGCCGACGGAGCCATTGCCGATCCATTTCTTCTCGCCGTTGAGGAGGAAACCGCCGTCCGTGCTGGTGGCCGTGGATTCCAGGGCCACCGCGTCGGAGCCGTGGGTGGGCTCCGTCAATGCGAACGCGGCGAATTCCTTGCCGGCGGCGATGGCCGGAAGCCACCGTTCTTTCTGTTCGGCGGACCCGCACTCCGCTACGGACCGCAGGGCGAGGCCGCCCTGCACCGCGATCATGGTTGCCACCGAGCCGTCGCCGCGGCTGATCTCCATGTTCACCAGCCCGGCAGCCATCCTGCTCATCGCGGGGAAACCTTCCACGTGGACGCCGTCGCGCAGCAGGTCCAGCTCGCCCAGGCGCCTGAGAAGATGCACCGGGTAGTCGGCGCGCTCCCAGTAGCTGTCTATGACGGGGAGGACCTCTTTCTGGACGAAGTTTCGGGCGCGCTCCCAGTAGCCGCGGTCCTCGTCGGTGATGCCGGCGAACACCGACGCCGGGTCCGTGCCCAAAGCTTCGGTCAGGACGTAGTCGGGTTCCACGGTGCCGGCGGGAAAATGGTCCGATGCCCGTGCGGTGAACCCGGATTCGGGTGACGTCGTCGTCATGTGTTGGTCCTTTGTCTCGGCAGCGGATGGTGCCGCCTTCGTGTTGTGGCTCACGCCACATCAACCAAGGATGTACTGAAACGCAGTTCCACGTCAAGAAACTGAGTGTCAGCAAGTGTGCGCCAGCGTCAGGGCAGGGCGTCGCGGACTGCCTGCATGATCGCTTCCTTGCCCGCTCCTGCCGCAAGTACGGTTACGACGACGGCGGGGGACGCCTGAGCCGCGGCGAAGGTGCCCGCCAACGCGGGCCGGAAGATCCCGGAGAGGGCGCGGAGTTCGTTCGCGAGCGCCGTGGACCGCTCCCGGTCCGCGCCCTCTGCCTCCTGGGCAGCCGGTGCCGAGCGGAGCCACTGCCGGAGAAAGACGTTGTGGACGGCGACGACGGCCGCCGCGAAGGAAACAGCCTTGTATTCACGCAACTCGCCCTCCGGAAGTTTATCCAGGAGGTGCAGCATGAACGCCCGCTCGTACCGGTGGGAGGTAACAAGCTCACGGTCCCGAAGCGCCGGCACGGCCTGCATCAGCTCGTACCGCGCGCGCGACGTCTCGCGGTTCCGCAGGTGATGAGTAAAAACCAGCAGGGCCGCGTCCTCGATGGCCGCGAGGGGTTCCTGCATCGTTTCCGCCAGGCGCTCCGTCACCAGCCCCAGGATCCGCTCGTGATCGGCAAAAACAACGTCCTCCTTCGACCCGAACTTTCGAAAGAACGTGCTGCGGCTCATGCCCGCGGCGTCCGCGAGTTCGTCAACGGACGTTGTGTCATAGCCCTGCTTCGCCAGCAGTCCGATAGCAGCAGCAACGGGCCTGTCGGCGTCATGGCTTGTGGGGCGCGGGATCATGGGCCGCAATCTAACACAGCTGCCGGTGGCACCTCCGAATCCCGGCGTGGGCTGCCGGACATCCGGCGGGTCACGAAGCGGGGCGTTCTCCGGTCAGGAAGGTGATATTCAACCCCTCCCGCAGCCACCAAGCTAACGCCGATAATCAACATTATGTAAAGTAGAACCCGGAGAATCGCATCCGTTGCGAATTCGACGGACTTTGATACCGGTCCCCGCGCTGGTGACCGGCTGACCCGGGATTCCCTTGAATCTTAGGCTCCTGACAGGCCCAGCGGGACGGCTGGCACGGTGAAGAAGCTCTCCGGAGAAGCGTCATGCGACAGTGAAAAATCCCTGTAGTTACATGCTGTTTTGCCATCGACTCGCATAATATGCGAAAGTATCGCGTTTTATGCGAAGAGAAAATATGAGCAGACAGCGTGGCCCTGCCGGGGCGGCCTGGCAGCAGATCGCCCGGGATGTGGCGCTGTTCAACCCTGCCGAGCAGGTGTTCCAGGGGATGCTGGACGGGTGGCGCAATCAGCAGCTGAGCCGCAACCTGGCATTCACGACGATCGCCAAACGCGAGCAAGTCGTTCAGCGTTTCCGTTCGTTCACCGGTGAGGATCCGTGGTCCTGGACCGTGGGTGATGTGGACGAATTCTTCATGGAACTGCGCGCCGTCCGCTCCGCGAGCCATTCGACGCTGCTGGCGTACCAGAACGCCCTTCGCCTGTTCCTGGGCTACCTGACCGGCCCCGCCTACGGCGGGGAGCCGGAATGCATGGAGCGGTTCGGTACTCCCAAACGCCGCAGCGTCCTGACAGTCCCCCACACCGGCTGGGCCGTGGACTGCCTGAGACAATGGACCGAGGAGGTCCGGCCGGCCGGAACCGGTGAAGAACAGGCGTCCCTCTGGCCCACCGAGCGCAGCGGCCGGGTCACCGCCGACTCGCTCACCCGGGAATTCACGCTCCTGCGCACCGGACTCGGGCTCGCCGACGGCATCGATTTCCACTCCCTCCGCCGCTCCTATGTCACCCACCGATCGAGGACGGCTACGACGCCCTGTTCGTCCAGCAACAGGTCGGACACGAGCACTCCTCCACCACCGCCCTCTATACCGGTGTCTCCTCCGATTACCGCACCCGCACCCTGCGGGCGGCCATGAACAAGATGGCCGCAGAGGCCACCGGCATCGATCAGCGGAAGGCACCATGAAACGGCACATCGAATACTCCTGGCGACTGCGCGAAATCATGGCAGCACGCGGACTGTTCAACATCTCCGACCTCATCCCCCTGCTCGTCGAACGCGGCATCGAACTCTCCCCCTCGCAGATCTACCGGCTCGTGGGACAGAAACCCGAACGCATTTCCATGCCCCTGCTCGGCGCCCTCTGCGATGCCCTCGACTGCACGGTCGAGGACTTATGCCAGTTCCACGTCGCTGCCACAGCGCAGCGGAAAAACGTCGTGAACGGCCCGAAAGTGGTTGACCTGACCACGACCATCCGGCCTAAACGCGCCCCCGCCCGCCCCGCCGACTGATGCTCGCCCCCGAAGAGAAACTCTGCGCCCGCTGCCGGAAACCGGCCGCAAGGCTCGGGGCAAAATGGCCCGAGGGCTGTGTCTGCCGGCTCTGCTACCAGCGCGCCGCCCGGACCCACGGCACCTGCCCGGGGTGCGGGACTGGCCGGCTCCTGCCCGGCCTGGACAGCACCGGATCCCCGGTCTGTGTCGACTGCGCCGGCATTCCGGCCGACTTCCACTGCACCCAATGTTCAGCCGAGGAAGAGCCATACCGGGCCCGGCGCTGCGCCCGCTGCTGCCTGCGCGGCCATCTGGCGGAACTCCTCGATGACGGCACCGGGACCATGGCTGAACCGCTCAAGCCCCTGCACGAGGGAATCTGTGCCCAGCCCCATCCCCGCAGTGCCCTGACGTGGCTGCGCAACCCCGACGTCCGCCAGCTGCTTGCCGCCATCGCCACCGGTACCCGGCCGCTGGCCCACACCACTTTCGATGCCCACCCGTCGCCGCGCACGGCCATGCACCTGCGGGAACTCTTCATCGAACACGGGCTGCTCGCGCCTATCGACCGGAACCTGCTGCACTTCGAAGCCTGGCTGGACCGGATCCTGGCAGAGCTAACCGACCCCGCCCACTATGCCCTCATCAAGCAGTTTGCCACCTGGCACCATCTGCGCCGGATGCGCCGCCTCTCTGCCGCCGGCCAGCTGCAATGGGGCACCGCCCGGGCTGCCAAACAAGACAACTCCGTAGCCAGGGACTTCCTCCGTCATCTCTCAGAACGAGGGAAACTGCCGTCCCAGTGCCGGCAGGCGGACATCGACCACTGGCTTGCCACGGGACCGACAACGCGCAGCATGGCCAGGACCTTCGTGCGCTGGGCCGTCCGGAACCAGCATCTTTCTGTCCTTGAATTCCCCTACCGGAAGGCAGAAACCCGCCCCGTCCTGGATCAGAAGGAACGGCTCCGGCTGCTCCGCGAAACCCTCGAGCACGAGGACAGGCCGCTGCACTACCGGGCCGCGGCTGTCCTGCTGCTCCTCTACGCCCAGCCGCTGACACGCATCGCCAGCATGAGGGTGGACCAAATCAGCCGCACCCACGACGGCGAAACCGTCGTGGTCTTCGACGACCAGCCGGTGCCAGTCCCCCACCCCTTTGACGTAATCCTTCAAGAACACCTCGCCGACCGGCCGAACATGAACACTGCAGCCAACCGCGCCTCGGATTGGCTCATTCCCGGATACCGCCCGGGCCAGCACCTCCATCCCGGCCATCTCATGAAGAAGCTGCGCGAAAGCGGCATCCACCTCTCTCGGGGCCAGGAACGCCACGCTCCGCGCACTCGTCCTGACCATGCCCCCACCGGTTGCCGCCCAGGCCCTGGGCTACAGCACCCAAATCACCGAACAGCACGCCAAACAAGCCCGCAACACCTGGGCCACCTATGCCTCCTACCGTCGATAGCTCAGCGGACACCGCGAGCCCGGACCGAGGCGTCCCCCAAGGACTGGGACTGGCAGGATAGTGCTGTGATGATACGCGCTGCAGATGGCGATCCCGGGTCGATGTTGCTGCAGGTGAAGGTGTCGATCGAAGGCAGCGATCCGGCCATCTGGCGGCTCCTCGAGGTCGATTCTTCCCTGACCCTGGACAGGATCCACGACATCATCCAAACGGCCGTCGGCTGGCGGGATGCGCATCTGCATTCCTTCACCGACACCGGCTGACAGCGCACACCGTCACGTCGCCAGGGCGAGCCTTCGCCCGCGCCGCCCTTCACTCCTAAACCACCCAACCCAACGACCGCGAACAGGCAGGCGGCTCACGATCCAGGACGTCTGACGGCTGATTCCTGCGTATGAAACCAGTGGTATTCGCAGGTTTCGAATACACCGGCTCACCAGTAGAGGTAATTGGACTCCGGTCCGGGCTCACCAGGGTTGATTGACGCCGATGTCGGGCTGACTCACAATGGCTGGGTGAGCGATGAACATAAAGACCTGATCATCAGCAAGGTCGTCGACCGGCTCGCCGCCCGCTTTCCCGCAGCTCCGCGGCACCGGATAGAAAGTATTGTCGGAGAGGAATATGACTCCCTGGACACCGGCAGGATCAGAATCTACATCCCCACACTGATCGAAAACAGCGCCCGGACCAGACTTCACCGCGAGGTTTCGCGGGAATCAGTCCAGGACTAGACCCGGGTATGGCCGGCCGCGCCCGATCCTTGCCAGCGTTGCTCGTGCTCGCGGCGTTGGGCGCCCCCATCCTGCTTGGTTGCGGACCCGGCACAGCCGCGCCCACTCCCCCGCCGGGCCGGAGTGCCGCCGCAAGCGTGACTGAAAACCCGACGCCGGGTCCGGCAACATCACCCCCCACTCCGGCGCAGGCTGATCCGAAGGCTGTGCCCGCGCTCGAGACCGAGGCATTTTCGGGGTCGGGCGATATTTCGGACGACTCCGCGATTTGGATCGATCCGGCAACACCAGCGAACAGTGTGGTGATTGCGGACAACAAATCGAAGTCCGGCGGTGGCATCGGCGTCTTCGACATGGCCGGAAGGCTCCTCCAGTTCCGGCCAGACGGGATGATCGGCAACGTGGACCTGAGGGCCGGCTTCCCGTCGTCGGGATCATCAATGGTCCTGGTCGGCGGAAACAACCGGTCTGACAACACGCTGGCACTCTGGGCCCTGGACACTGCAACGAGGACCCTGTCTCCAGTCGAAGCCAGGAGCATCGGGACCGAGGCCCCCAACTACGGTTTCTGCATGTACCACAGCAGGGCCAGCGGAAAGTTTTATGCCTTTGTCACCCCCAACGGGCCGGGCTCGGTCCAGCAATTCGAGTTGGCGGACAACGGGGCGGGCAAGGTCGACGCCACTCTTGTCAGGTCGCTGCCGGTCAGCAGCATTACCGAGAGCTGTGTCGCTGACGATCAGCTCGGACACCTGTACGTCGGCCAGGAGGACGTAGGCATCTGGAAGTACGGCGCGGAACCTGATGCAGGGTCGGATCGCAGTTCCGTGGACGCGGTGGGCTCAGGCCGGCTGGAAGCCGACATCGAGGGGATGAGCATCGCCTACGGCGCGGACGAAGCCGGCTACCTCTTCGTGTCCAGCCAGGGCAACTCCACGATCGCCGTCTATGACCGTTCCGGGAGCAACCGGTTCCTGAAGAGCTTTGCGGTGTCCGCCAACGGTTCAGTCGACTCCGTAACGGGCACGGACGGCCTGGACGTCACCACCGGCAACGCCGGACCGCAGTTCGAGCAGGGGCTGCTGGTGGTCCATGATGAATCCAACGCGGACGGCGCCACGTCAAACCTCAAGTACGTCCCCCTCAGCGCCGTTCTGCGCTGACACCCCTGCGCAGGGCCGGGACTCCGCCGTCCGGAACAGCACCCCAGTCCTTCGTGGCGGCACGGGCGGCGGCCGCGGGCACCGGTTCGTGGCGCAGGTATCTCCGGTCGAAGCGGCCGCTCCCGGCGGTCAGCGCCCGCAGCTCGATCGCGTACCGCAACAGCTCCTGGTCCGGCACTTCGGCCGCGATTTCCGTCAGGTCTCCCCCGGTCGACGTCGACCCGGTCAGTCGCGCGCGGCGCGACGACAGGTCGCTCATCACCGCGCCCACGTGTTCGTCCGAAACGCTGACCGTCACGGCCGAAACAGGCTCCAGCAGTTGGATGCGCCCGGCCGCCGCAGCCTCCCGCAACGCCAGCGCCCCGGCTGCCTGGAAGGCCGCATCCGACGAGTCCACGCTGTGGGCCTTGCCGCCGAGCAGGGTCACCCGGATGTCCACCACCGGGAAGCCGGCGAAGACCCCCTTCTGCATCTGTGCCCGCACACCTTTTTCCACCGAGGCGACAAAGGGTCCCGGGATGACTCCGCCCACGGTCTTGTCCACGAATTCAAAGCCGCCGCCCCGTTCCAGCGGTTCAACCGCGATGTCACAGACGGAGTACTGGCCATGTCCCCCGGACTGCTTGACGTGCCGGCCGTGGCCCGCAGCCGGCCCGGCGAACGTCTCGCGCAGGGGGGGGTGTGACGACGTCGACAGTCTGCAGGTTGACGCCCTGCTCCCGCAGCCTGCCCAGGACCACGTCCGCATGCGCCTCGCCCATGCACCAGAGGACCAGCTGGTGTCCTTACCACCTCGCCGAGCAGCGGCCCGGCAGGGTCGCACTCCGGTGGGGCGGCCGGGCTGCCGTCCGGGTGGGATACCGCCGGCCGCTCATGTTCGGTTGGATCAGGAAAGGCCCGTGTCACCACGTCCAGGAGTTCCGCCAGCCCGACGCCGGTTTCGGCGGAGGTCGCGAGCACCGGATGGAAGGACCCCCGGGCGATTGCTGTCACCAGGTCGCTGACCAGGATTTCCGGGGGGATGTCCTCGCCTCCGAGGTACCGGTCCATCAAGGTTTCGTCCTCGCTTTCAGCGATGATGCCTTCGATGAGCGCGCCCCGGGCGGCCTCCGAGCCGGCACGTTCGACGTCGTCAGCGTTCCGGTACACCGGCGGCGCGTCGCCTGTCGTCTGTCCCGAAACGGTGTCCGCGAGCAAACCCAGCAGAACGGTGATACCGCCTCCCTCGCTGACCGGAAGGTAGAGCGGCAGGACCCCCTCGCCGAAGGCCCGCTGGCATCCTGCAAGGGCGGCGTCGAAGTCCGCCCTGGGGTGGTCCAGCCGGCTGATCACCACGGCCCGCGGAACCCCGGCACGCTGGCACTCGCCCCACAGGGCCGTGGTGGAAGCATCGATGTCGTCAACCGCCGAGACGACGAACAGCGCCGTGTCTGCCGCCCTCAGCCCGGCGCGGAGTTCCCCGACGAAGTCCGGGTAGCCCGGCGTATCGAGCAGGTTCACTTTGATGCCGCCCGCCACCAAGGGCACTACGGAGAGAGCGACGGATCGTTGCTGGTGGACTGCGGCGGGCTCAGAGTCACTCACGGTGGTGCCGTCGGTGATGGACCCCTTGCGCGGAATCGCGCCGGTTGCGGCAAGCAGCGCCTCGGCCAGCATGGTCTTGCCCGATCCCGAGCGGCCAACCAGCGCCACATTCCGGATCTGCTCCGGCTTCTCCGGCGGCAGGGTGCCGGAGGCATCGGCCCGCCGGAGTTCGGACGTGCCCCGGGCGGCCGCCTTAGCCGGGACCCTGGCGTCTTTCGCAGGCATGGGAACCTCCTGGGTTGCATCGCCGGGAACAGGCCGGGCCGCCAGCTTCCCGGCCGCGTGGGCTGTCTCCATGGATTTGACACCCTGGGACGTCCCGACGGCAAGACGCAACCGCCAGCCCCGCTGCTGCAGCGCCGCGGCTGGAGCGGACCTGACGCCTGGCTCAGCTTCCGGCGTAGGCTTGGACGCATGCCTTCCGCAACGCCTCCCCTCCCCCGCCCCGCAGGCACCCGCCCCACCCCCGGCCCGGGGGCAAGCCGGTCCGTAGTGCTGGCCGCCTGCGCCGATGCCGCGCTGATCCTCATTTTCGCCGCCATCGGCCGCGACGCCCATCAGCGCGGCGACGTCATCAGCGGGGTGCTGTCCACTGCCTGGCCGTTCCTCGTTGGGGCGGCACTGTCCTGGCTGGTCCTGCGGCTGTGGCGCTCGCCGCTGGCCCTCTGGCCCGCAGGCGTTGCAGTCTGGCTTGGTGCGGTCACGGTCGGCATGCTCCTGCGGGCCGTCACCGGACAAACCGTGGTACTGCCGTTCGTCATTGTTGCGCTGATCAGCCTGGGAATCCTGCTGCTCGGGTATCGGCTGGTGGCCGCCGGTGCCCGGCGGCTCAACACACGCCGCAGCAAGGCGTAATGGACTAGGCTTGCAGGGACACGGCCGAGGCCCGCGGAGCACCATCCGGGCCTGAACTCGGCCGGCAACGGCGCAACAGATCCGGAAAGGTTCACACGTGGTCACCGCTTTCGTCCTGATTAAGACAGACGCTTCCCGTATCCCGGAGACCGCGGAAGAAATCTCCGCCATCCAGGGCATCAGCGAGGTCTACTCCGTGACCGGCGAATGGGATCTCATCGCGATCGCGCGGGTTCCGAAGCATGAGGACCTCGCCGACGCCATCGCGGACAAGCTGTCCAAGGTTCCCGGCGTTGTCCACACCACCACACAGATCGCTTTCCGGGCCTACTCCCAGCACGACCTGGACGCGGCCTTCGCCCTCGGCTTCGAACAGTAGGGCCCGGCGGCTGCGGGGCCGGGATCGCCGGCTGCCGTTTCCGCTGGCGGTTCAGCTGCGCGAGAGCGCGACCCAGCGGTCCAGCACGGCAGTGGCAGCACCTGACTCGATGGACTCTTCTGCGCGCTTCAACGCCGCGGCCATCCGCTCGGTGAACGGGCCGACAGCCTCCAGGTCAAACGCCACGAGTCCGGCAGCGGCGTTCAGCAGCGCGGCATCGCGCGCGGAACCGTGGGCACCGGAGAGGACGGACCGCACGACGGCGGCATTGGCCGCGGCGTCCCCGCCGCGGAGCTCCTCGAGGGTTGCCTGCCGGATGCCCAGCTCGCGCGGGTCGAAGATCTCCTCATTCACTGCCCCGTGCCGGATTTCCCACACCCGGGACGGGCCGGTGGTGGTGAGCTCGTCCAGTCCGTCGTTTCCGCGGAAGACGAGCCCCCGGCTGCCGCGCTTGGCCAGCACTCCTGCCACCAGCGGCGCCATCCGCTCGTTGGCGACGCCAACCGCCGAGGCCTGGACATGGGCAGGGTTAATCATCGGACCCAGGAAGTTGAAGGCCGTCGGCACTCCAAGTTCGCGGCGGGCGACGGCGGCATGCCGCATGGAGGGGTGGAATACCTGGGCGAAGCAGAACGTGATGCCGGCCTCTTCGGCGTTGAGGGCAACCCGGGGGATCGGCAGGTCCAGCCGGACCCCCAGGGCTTCAAGCACGTCGGCCGACCCGGAGGTCGAGGACGCTGCGCGGTTGCCGTGCTTAACCACCTTCGCACCGGCACCGGCCGCGATCAGGGCAGCCATGGTGGAAATATTCACCGTGTCCTGCTGGTCCCCGCCGGTTCCCACGATGTCCAGCTTCTGCCCTGCTATCTCAATGGGGCTCGCATTCGCGACCATCGCCTCGACCAGGCCAACAAGTTCCTCGACGGTTTCACCCTTGGACCGCAGCGCTACGAGGAACCCGGCAACCTGAACCGGGCTCGCCTCCCCGGACATGATCGAGTTCATCGCCCACTCCGTGTTGCCGGTCGTGAGATCCGTCCCGTCGATGAGTGCCTTGATGAGCCGCGGCCACGTGTTGACTGCCGCCTGTGCAGATGCCTGAGAAGTCACGTTCTGATGCTATCGAGGTGCGCACCGCAAAGACCAATGTGAACCGGTCCGGGAACTTTTCCGCGCGAATTCGCGTCTTTGTAGAAAAAGTCCCCGCAAAACGCGGTTTGCGTTGGGCAGGAGGGAGTTTTATAGACATAATGTCTATGTGACATCTTCGACCCATGCCCCCAGTACCCCGGCGCACCCGACGCTGAATCGCCCGAACATGGTTTCTGTTGGAACCGTAGTTTGGCTGTCCAGTGAGTTGATGTTCTTCGCCGGTCTCTTTGCCATGTACTTCACACTCCGTTCGACTTCCGGACAGATGTGGGCCGAAGAGACAGCCAAGCTCAACTTTCCCTTTGCGCTCGTCAACACGATTGTCCTCGTGGCAAGTTCCTTTACTTGCCAGATGGGCGTCTTCGCCGCCGAGCGGCTTCAGCCGCGTCGAAGCGGCGGCCGCCTCAGCTTCACCCGCTGGGGTATGAACGAATGGTTCACCGTGACATTCATCATGGGTTCCGTCTTCGTGGCCGGCCAGGCGACTGAGTACGCCATGCTCGTTTCCGAGCATGTCTCGCTCTCCTCCAACGCTTACGGTTCGGCCTTCTACATCACCACGGGCTTCCACGGCCTGCACGTTATCGGCGGTCTGGTTGCGTTCCTCCTCATCATGGGCCGCTCCTTCGCAGCGAAGAAGTTCGGCCACTTCGAAGCAACCTCCGCGATCGTCACCTCGTACTACTGGCACTTCGTCGACGTCGTCTGGATCGGCCTCTTCCTGGTCATCTACGTCCTCAAGTAGCAAGACTTGACTCTTTTTCTACAAGAGGCAGAATTTCAAGAAGCGGCTCCCGGAGCCAACGCACGATCGAATAAAGGAACCACCACGTGAAGGCACTCTCGCAGAAGCGACGTCACCCACTGGCAGCAATTGCACTTCTGCTGATGGGCCTCCTGGTCACTGGTGGGCTGTACGCCGTTGCCACCACAGTCAACCAGGCCAAGGCCACCACCAGCTTCAGCGCAAATGACGCAGAGGAAGGCGGCAAGCTCTTTGCCGCCAACTGCGCCACCTGCCACGGCATGGGGGCCAGCGGGTCCCAAGCCGGACCGTCCCTGGTAGGCGTCGGCGCTGCCGCCGTTGACTTCCAGGTTGGCACCGGCCGCATGCCCATGCAGATGAACGGCCCGCAGGCCTACAAGAAGCCCGCCCAGTTCAACGAGGAGCAGACCCACCAGCTGTCCGCTTACGTTGCCTCGCTCGGCCCGGGCCCGTCCATTCCCGAGGCAGGTGTCCTTGATGAAAAGGGCGACGCCGCCAAGGGTGGCGAGCTGTTCCGCACCAACTGCGCCATGTGCCACAACGCTGCTGCCGCCGGCGGCGCGCTGACCCGGGGCAAGTTCGCCCCGGCCCTCGCCGACGTCTCCGGCAAGCACATCTACGAAGCAATGGTCACGGGCCCGCAGAACATGCCGGTCTTCAGCGACGCCAACGTCGGACCCGAAGGCAAGCGTGACATCATCACCTTCCTGAAGCAGATCGAAGCCAACGGTTCACCCGGTGGCGCGGATCTGGGTTCTTTGGGCCCGGTGTCCGAAGGCCTGTTTGTCTGGATCGCCGGCCTCGGCGTCATCATCGCCTTCACCATCTGGCTGACGTCCCGGACGTCCTAGCCCACCTGTTGCACCTGTAAGAGTTTTCTGCTGACCCGTCAGCAGTTTGAATTGAAAGCTAACTCGGCACTCGCCGAGACGAGAGAGGGATGAGGCGAATTATGGGCAACCATAGTGACGGCAGTCCGAACCACTCGGGCACCGTAGCTACGGCTGGTCAGAATGAGGTGGAGAAGTTCCAGGATCCTGGAATTCCTCCGCATCGTTTGCGCCTGGCCGACACGGACCCGAAGGCCGCAAAACGAGCAGAACGGCAGGTAGCCCTTCTTTTCGGGATCTCGGTCGTTGGCACCCTGATTTTCCTGGTGGCCTACTTTGCCATCGATCTGGGCCATGACACCGCGATCGCGACGATCCGGCTGCAGAACGCGCTGCTCGGCATCGGTACCGCCTTTGCGATGCTCGGCATCGGCACCGGCATCGTGCACTGGGCGAAGGCCCTCATGCCGGACCATGAAGTCTCGGAAGAGCGTCATGCCATCCGCACCGAGGAAGACCGCCTTGCCGCCGTCCGGATCGTCGACGATATTGTCGAGGAAACGGGCATCAAGCGCCGGCCGCTGATCCGCAACACCCTTCTGGGCGCCGTGGCGCTGGCTCCCCTGCCGGCCCTCGCCGTCTTCGGTGACCTGGGTCCGCGTCCTGACAACGCACTGGCCCACACCATGTGGGCACCCCAGGACGGAAAGCTCAAGCGGCTCACCCGCGACCCCGATGGCACCCCCATCAAGGCCTCGGACGTCACCATCGGCTCGGCGTTCCACGTCATCCCGGAAGGGCTGAACGAACTGCACCAAGGCAAGCTGAACGAAAAGGCCAAGGCCGTCGTTCTGCTCATGCGCCTGAACCCCGAGTCCCTCAACCCTTCCGCTGGCCGTGAGGACTGGGGCTACAACGGGATCGTTGCATATTCGAAGATCTGCACCCACGTTGGTTGCCCTGTTGCCCTGTACGAGCAGCAGACCCATCACCTGCTGTGCCCGTGCCACCAGTCAACCTTTGACCTGACCCAGGAATGCAAGGTTATCTTTGGCCCGGCCAGCCGTCCTCTCCCCCAACTGCCAATCGCAGTAGATGCCGAGGGCTACCTGGTCGCCACCAGCGACTTCCATGAACCTGTTGGACCTAGCTATTGGGAGCGTGATGAGCATGAGCGCAACATCAACGCCTAATGCCCCCGCCTTCGTCGCCAAGACCAAGGGCGGCCGTATCACCAACTTCGTTGACGAGCGCGTCGGCGGTTCCGGGATCCTGCGTGAATTCGGCCGCAAAGTCTTTCCGGACCACTGGTCGTTCATGTTTGGTGAAGTGGCGCTGTACTCCTTCGTCATCCTGCTGCTCTCGGGCACCTTCCTGACATTCTTCTTTGATCCGTCCATGGCGGAGACGCGCTACGCCGGTTCGTACACGCCGCTGAAGAACGTCGAAATGTCCGTGGCGTACAGCTCCTCCCTGAACATCTCCTTCGATGTCCGTGGCGGCCTGTTCATGCGCCAGGTCCACCACTGGTCCGCGCTGCTGTTTGTGGCCTCGGTGTCGGTGCACATGCTGCGCGTATTCTTCACCGGCGCCTTCCGCAAGCCACGCGAAATGAACTGGGTGGTGGGCAGCGTGCTGCTCATCCTTTCGATGGCTGCCGGCTTCACCGGCTACTCGCTTCCCGATGACCTGCTGTCCGGCAACGGCCTGCGCATCATCGACGGCGTGATCAAGTCCATCCCGGTCATCGGAACGTACATTTCGTTCTTCCTCTTCGGCGGAGAGTTCCCCGGCACGGCCATCATCGGCCGCCTGTACATGCTGCACATTCTGCTGGTTCCGGCGCTTATCCTCCTGATGATCGTGATGCACCTCTTTATGGTGGTGGTGCACAAGCACACCCAGTACCCCGGCCCGGGCCGCAACGACGGCAACGTCGTCGGCTACCCCCTTGGCCCGGTCTACGCAGCCAAGGCCGGCGGCTTCTTCTTCATCGTGTTCGGTGTCGTCGCACTCATGGCCGGCTTCTTCACCATCAACCCGATCTGGAACTACGGGCCCTACGATCCCTCCCCCGTGTCGGCGGGCACCCAGCCTGACTGGTACATCGGCTTCGTTGACGGCGCCCTGCGCCTGATGCCGGGCATCATCGGAGACTGGAAGATCGAGCAGATCTGGTTCGGCCACGTCTTCACCTTCAACGTCCTGCTCCCGGCCCTGGTGCCTGCAGGCATCCTCTTCACCGTGATGTTCACCTACCCGTGGATCGAGCGCTGGATCACCAAGGACAACCGTGAGCACCACGTCCTGGACCGTCCGCGGAACGCTCCGACGCGTACCGCCATCGGCATGGCCGGCTTTGTCTGGTACTGCGTCATGTGGGCAGCTGCCGGCTCGGACCTCATCGCCACGCACTTCCACGTGTCGCTGAACGATGTGACCTACTGGCTGCGTGCCCTGTTCTTCGTCGGCCCGGTCATTGCCTTCATCGTGACGAAGCGCATCGCCCTGGCCCTGCAGCGCAAGGACCGCGAAATTGCCCTGCACGGCCGTGAAACCGGCCGCATTGTGCGCCTGCCGCACGGGGAGTTCATCGAGGTCCACGCGCCGCTGGATGAGTACAAGCGCTACAAGCTGGTTGGCTTCGAGTCGCCGTCGCCCCTTCCTGCGGAGCCGAACGCCCATGGTGTCGTGGACAAGAAGGAAAAGCGCCGCGCGAAGCTCTCCCAGTGGTTCTTCGAGGACCGGGTCGCCCCGGCAACGCCCGCTGAGCTTGCGGCGGCCCACGGCCACCAAGGTGTCCACGAGGCTATTGAGTCCGGCGATACCCAGAAGACGCTCAGCCACTAAGCGTCTGCAGTGAACACCAGAAAGGCCCGGTCCACCAGGACCGGGCCTTTCTGCATCCCCCGGCACCACACACCAACGCGGGGTCAGCCAGCGCCCATCCCGGGCCCCCGGATGGGCCGTAGCTGACCCCGCGTTGGTGTCAGGGGCGGTAGCCCGTGGCGTAGTTCCGAGTCGGGCGGACGCCGGGGCGCTGCAGCGGCACCCAGAGCTTGTAGCGGTCGGCCCGGTAGTAGGACACCGAGTAGTCCACCATGGCCCGCGCCACAAAGGCGTGGCGCTGGATCTTCAGCAGCGGCGACCCCACCTCGACATTGAGCAGACGGGCCGTCGACGGCGACGCCGCGGTCGCCTCAATCATGTCTTCGCCCCATTCCATCACCAGTCCGTAGCGTTCACTCAGGACGTTGTAGAGCGAGGTGGGCGGTTCGCCGTCGAGCAGGCCGGGCACCCGGTGGGCCGGGATGAAGTTCTCGTCCACGCTCATGGGTTCGTTGTCCGCCAGGAGCAGGCGGCGGAACCGCACCAGCGGCGTCCCCTCCTCCAGCTGGAGTTCCCGGGCCAGGAAAGCGCTGGCACCGATCTGCTCGAAGCTGAGGACCTTCGCCGCCGGGACCATGCCGCGGCGCTGCATTTCCTCGCTGTACGAGGTCAGCTTGACCTGCAGGTCCAGTTTGGGTTTCCGGACGAAGGTGCCCAGGCCCACCACACGCTCGATGACTTCCTCGCCGACGAGGGCATCGATGGCTTGGCGGACGGTCATCCGGGCCAGGCCGAATCGTTCAGCGAGATCCCGCTCCGAGGGCAGGGCAGAACCCGGCGGGCAGGCACTGACAATGTGGGCCCGGAGGATTTCCCTCAACTGGACATAGATGGGCGTACCGTTGTGCCGGTCAATCTCGCCGGCCATGCAGGCCGCGTCAGAGGGTGCCACTGCGCTGCCTACGGGAAGGAGTCATACCTCAAGGTTAAACCACGCCGGGTTCAGGTCTAGACCAGTCCGGCGTCTTGGTTCGCCCGGGAAGCCGGCCGCGGCTAGGCTTAAATGCGCCGGTCTCCCCCGGCGGAAAACCCCTCCTACAGACAAGGGAGTCCCGTTGCCAGTTCGGACCGCAATCGTCCAGGCCACCATCGGACTGCACGCACGGCCCGCGGCGCTGTTTGTCCGCGCTGTCCATGAAACCGGGCTGCCCGTCACCATCAGCAAGGACGGCCGGCATGGAGTGGATGCCCGGTCCTTGCTCGAAGTCATGACCGAGGATTTCCACTGCGGCTGCGTGGTGAAGCTCGCCGTTGCCCTTGAGGCCGTCCCGGCCCGCTACAGCCCTGACGACGTCGAGAGAGCCCTGGACGTCCTCAAGGACGTGCTGGAATCCGCCCGGTCCCGATAAGCGGCACAGGCCGCCCCAGGGCCTCTCCTGACGCACCAGCGACGGCGGGCCCCACCAAATGGTGGGGCCCGCCGTCGTAGTTGATGAGTATGTGTCCTTGCGGACGCTAGTGTGCGTGGTCTCCGCGGCTGTATTCGTAGACCCAGCCGACCAGGCCAACGAGCGCAAGCCCGCCGGCGATGTAGACGATCCAGAACCCGATGGCCAGGCCGAGGAATCCTGCGGCGGAGGCCAGGCCGAGGACCAGCGGCCACCAGCTCCACGGGCTGAAGTGGCCCTGCTCGCCGGCGCCCTCGTGGATCTCAGCGTCGCTGCGGTCCTCGGGGCGCATCCCGACGCGCTTCGCCGTGAAGGCGAGGTAGGCGCCGACCATGCCAGCGAGGCCAGCGACCAGCAGGAGCGCGAGGTAGCCTACCGGCTCAGTCCAGTTGGTCAGAACACCATAGACGATGGCGATCGGGACAAAGAAGAAGGCTCCGTATCCGAACAGCCTTGATTCGATTTTCACTGGGCCTGGTCCTTCTGGTCGGCGTTACCGAGCGCTGCTGCTGCCGGGGCAGGAGAATCGACGGTGTATGACTGGGAGAGCTCGGGGTGGTGCAGGTCCAGGGCAGGACGCTCCGAACGGATCCGCGGCAGCGAGGTGAAGTTGTGGCGCGGCGGCGGGCAGGAGGTTGCCCACTCGAGGGAGGCGCCGAAGCCCCAGGGGTCATCAACTTCGACCCGCTCGTTGCTGCGCCAGGTGATATAGACGTTCCAGAAGAACGGGATCAGCGAGGCACCCAACAGGAACGAGGAGTACGTGGAGAACTGGTTCATCCAGGTGAAGTTGTCCTGCGGCATGTAGTCCGCGTAGCGGCGCGGCATACCCTCAACGCCCAGCCAGTGCTGGATGAGGAAAGTGCCATGGAAGCCGAGGAACAGCATCCAGAAGTGGATCTTGCCCAGCCGCTCGTTGAGCATCTTGCCGGTCCATTTCGGCCACCAGAAGTAGAAGCCGGCGAACATCGCAAACACGACGGTACCGAACACCACGTAGTGGAAGTGCGCGACGACGAAGTAGGAGTCGGAAACGTGGAAGTCCAGCGGCGGGGAGGCCAGGATGATGCCGGTCAGGCCGCCGAAGAGGAACGTCGCCAGGAAGCCGATGCTCCACAGCATGGGGGTTTCGAAGGTGAGGGAGCCCCGCCACATGGTGCCGATCCAGTTGAAGAACTTCACTCCGGTCGGAACGGCGATCAGCATCGTCATAAAGGAGAAGAACGGCAGCAGGACCGAGCCGGTGACGTACATGTGGTGCGCCCACACGGTCACGGACAGGGCGGCGATGGAGATGGTCGCGTAAACGAGGCCCTTGTAGCCAAAGATCGGCTTCCGGCTGAAGACCGGGAAGATCTCCGAGACGATGCCGAAGAACGGCAGGGCGATGATGTAGACCTCGGGGTGCCCGAAGAACCAGAACAGGTGCTGCCAGAGGACGGCGCCGCCGTTCTCCGGGTCGAAGATGTGGGCTCCGAAGCGGCGGTCCGCGCCGAGGGCGAACAGTGCAGCTGCCAGCGGCGGGAAGGCCATCAGGACCAGGATGGACGTGACGAGGATGTTCCAGGTGAAGATCGGCATCCGCCACATGGTCATGCCCGGGGCCCGCATGCAGATGATCGTGGTGATGAAGTTGACCGCGCCAAGGATGGTACCGAAGCCGGTGAGCGCCAGGCCGAAGACCCAGAGGTCACCGCCCACGCCCGGGCTGAACGTCGTGTTGGACAGCGGCGCGTACGCGAACCAGCCAAACGATGCCGCGCCCTGCGGGGTGATGAAGCCGGACACGGCGATCGTCGAGCCGAAGAGGAAGAACCAGAAGGCCAGTGCGTTCAGCCGCGGGAAGGCGACATCGGGTGCGCCGATCTGCAGCGGCATCATAACGTTGGCGAAGCCGGCGAACAGCGGTGTCGCGAACATCAGCAGCATCACGGTGCCGTGCATGGTGAACAGCTGGTTGTACTGCTCTTTGGTCTGCAGGATCTGCATTCCGGGCTCGAACAGTTCGGCGCGGATCAGGAGCGCCATGACTCCGCCGAAGCAGAAGAACACGAAGGACGCGATCAGGTACATGTACCCGATGGTCTTGTGGTCGGTCGTGGTGATCCAGTTGACGACGATGCGTCCCTTGGATTTCGGTACTACGGGAGCCTCAAGGATCCCGGTGGGCTGGGAATAGGTAGTTGCCACGTCGCTCCCCTTACTTGGTTTCGGTCGGGGCCGGGTTGCGGTCGTACTCTTCGCCGAGGAGTCCCGTGTTGCCGTCCTGGCGCAGCTTCTCCAGGTGTGCCTGGAACTCGGCGTCGGAAACGACCTTCACGCGGAACAGCATTTCGGAGTGGTATTCGCCACAGAGTTCGGCGCATTTGCCGTCGTAGGTTCCCTCTTTGGTGGGGGTGAACCTGATGTAGTTGGTCTTTCCGGGGATCATGTCGCGCTTCTGGAGGAAGGCGGGAACCCAGAAGGAGTGGATGACGTCGCGGGCGTTAAGCTCCACGTCAACCGACTTGTTGACCGGAAGGTACAGGGTGGGCAGCTTTTCCTTGTCCACGGCCTCGCCGGTGAGGTGGGCCTGGACTCCGGCTTCGTGGACATCCTCGCGGATGACGTCGCCCTTTTTGTAGTTGAAGTCCCATGCCCACTGCTTGCCGCGGACGTCAACGACGACGTCGGCGGGCACAGCGCGGTTGTCGATCGCCTGCTGGTCACGGTCGGTGAAGTAGAAGAACACCAGGACCATGAACAGCGGGATCGTCAGGTAGAAGACCTCGAGGGGCAGGTTGAAGCTGTTCTGCCGGGGGAACCCGACGGTGCCTTTGCGGCGCCGGTAAGCGACGATGCACCAGATCATGAGGCCCCAGGTAATGACACCCACGACCAGAGCGGCAATCCATGAGTTGACCCAGAGGTCCATGATGCGGTCAGTGTGGTTGGTGGTGCCACGCTCAGTGGGCAGCCACCCTTTCTGTACCTCTGGTGAACATCCAGTCAAAGCCAACGCGCCGGCGAGTGCCAAGCCAGTGATCGTAGTGATCTGTTTGCGTCGGCTGCCGGTTCGGTTCTGCGAACTCACAGACGGCCCTTCCTACTTGTTGCTGTTGCCCGGGCCGCAAAATGACGGTCAAGGCACACGAAAAGTTTTACTACTCGGTGTAGAGCTTACCGCTCCCCGCGAGGTTTCGCCCACATGTCCGCGCCGTGCGTCGGAACCTTTTTGACGGGCCCGCTCGTTATGGATCCTGCGGCACTAAGGCCGGGCAGATTGCCCGGCCTTAGTGGAAGGAATCACCGCACGCACAGGAGCCGCCGGCGTTGGGGTTGTCGATCGTAAAGCCCTGCTTGGAGATGGTGTCCTCGAAGTCGATGCTGGCACCGCTGAGGTACGGAACGGACATTTTGTCGACAACAACTTCAACGCCGTCGTAGTCGCGGACGGCGTCGCCGTCGAGGAGCCGCTCGTCGAAGTACAGCTGGTAGATCAGGCCAGAGCAACCACCGGGCTGCACGGCCACGCGGAGGCGCAGATCGGTGCGGCCTTCCTGCTCGAGCAGGCTGCGGACCTTGCCGGCGGCGACGTCGGTCAGCTTGACCTCGTGCGTGGCCAGTTCCCCGCCCGCCGTGGCGGTGGTGTCGGCGCTGTTTTCATTGGTTGTAGTGCTCATGGCCTACCTTCTTATCGACAGTGGTGGCGGGGGGGGGGGCTTCGAGGCCCCCCCCCCCCCCCTCCCACTACACTCCTCCCCCCCCCCCCCCCCACCCCCCCCCCCCCCCCCCCCCCCCCCCCCCCCCCCCCCCCCCCCCCCCCCC